>JALVQZ010000232.1 GCA_027036355.1 Acidimicrobiia bacterium
CGTCGTCGCCGGATCGCCCACCAGGTAGACGGTGGTCGTGGTCGTGGTCGTGGTCGTGGTCGTGGTCGTGGTCGTGGTCGTGGTCGTCGGGGACGAGCTCGAGGTCGACGTGGACGGTGCCGCGGTCGTGGGAGCGGGCGTCGCCGTCACCGACGAGGGCGGGGTCGACGTGGCCGTCGTCGACGGAGGAGCCGCCGGCGTGCTCCCACCCGAGCAACCGGCCACGATCAACGCCGACATCATGACGAGCAGCGCCGATCGTCTCATACCGAGAGCGTATCTCCGGGTCCACGGACGGCTCTAGGGCCGACCGGCCCTACCCGATCCCGGGCGCCGTCGAAGGGGCTCCGAATGAACTTCGCGCCCCGCGGGCAGGGCTAGGCTTCCGTCCCGGAGGCGTACCAGATGACACCGGCCGACTATCTCCCCATCGCCCTCATGGTCCTCCTCGGACTCGGCTTCTCGGGCGTATCGCTATGGATGTCGTGGCGCATCGCCCCCAACAACCCGACCCCCGAGAAGCTCGCGCCCTACGAATGCGGGATCGTGCCGCTCCAAGAGCCCGTCCAACGGTTCCCCGTCAAGTTCTACCTCGTCGCCATGCTCTTCGTGATCTTCGACGTCGAGATCGTGTTCCTCTTCGCGTGGGCCGTTCGCATGGACGAGTTCGGATGGGCCGGGATCGCCGTCGTCGGGATCTTCATGCTCCTCCTCCTCGAGACCCTCGCCTACGTCTGGAAGAGGGGAGCCCTCGACTGGAACGTCTCGGTCCGGCGCCGGTACCGACCCGTCGTCGCCCCCGACCTCGAAGAGGAGGCCGCCTGATGGCCGGCGAGGTCCACAACCCCGGGTTCCTGCTCGCTTCCCTCGAGAAGGTCGTCAACTGGGCCAGGACCCGCTCCATGTACCCGGCCACCTTCGGGTTGGCCTGCTGCGCCATCGAGATGATGGGCACCGGAGCATCCCACTACGACCTCTCCCGTTTCGGCATGGAGGTCTTCCGCGCATCGCCCCGCCAGGCCGACCTGATGATCGTCGCCGGGCGGTTGAGCCAGAAGATGGCCCCCGTGCTGCGCCAGGTCTACGACCAGATGGCCGAACCCAAGTGGGTCATCTCGATGGGGGCCTGCGCATCGACCGGCGGCATGTTCAACAACTACGCCCTCGTGCAAGGGGTCGACGAGATCGTGCCCGTCGACATGTACGTCCCCGGATGTCCCCCCGGCCCGCAGTCCCTCATGCACGGGATCCTCAGCCTCCACGAGGCGATCAAGTCCGGAGAGATCCGGCACGGGACCGGAGTGATCTGAGATGGCCGACGACACCGGAGTCGAGATGCCACCCGACGCGGACGCCGACGGCGCCCCGGTCGCCGAAGCGCCCTTCGTTCCCGACCATCCGGTCCTGGCCGCGCTCGCCGAACGCCACCCGGACGTGCGGTGGGAGGAACGGATCCCCCCCGCCGGGCCGTACCAGCCGATCGCCCACGTCGAGCGAACCGACCTCGTCGCCTTCGCGGCCTCCGCCAAGGAACTCGGGTTCGAGACGTTCATCGATCTGTGCGGCGTCGACCATCTCGGCGGGCGTCCCCGGTTCGAGGTCGTCGTCGAGCTGCTCGACATGACCGACCGGCTCCGGCTGCGGATCCGCGTGCCGGTGCCCGGTACCGACCCGGTCGTCCCGTCGCTGACCCCCGTCTACGCCGGGGCGGACTTCTACGAACGAGAGACCTGGGACCTGTTCGGGATCGACTTCGAAGGTCACCCGGAGCTGACCCGCATCCTCCTCCCCGACGACTGGGAGGGTCATCCGCTGCGGAAGGACTACTCGGTGGGCTCGGTCCCCGTGCAGTTCAAGGGAGCGCACAAGGCCACATGAGCGACACGCCGCACTACCCGGGAGGCGACCGATTCGCCCCGACCGTCGAACCGCCCGAAGAGGCGGTCGAGGTCCCGACCGGCGCGGACGAGTTCCGCCGGGTCCACGACATGTGGGTCGCCGGAACCGAGGAACCTCCGTGGCTCGCGGCCGCCACCGACGAAGGCGCCCAGGAGCTGCTTCCCGCCGACGTCGATCCGCGAGTCGACGCCGAGGAGGGGTCGGCCGTCGTCGACGACTACCTCGAACGCCCCGACGTCTCCGCCGACGAGCTCCAGATCATCAACATGGGCCCCCAGCACCCCTCCACCCACGGGGTGCTCCGACTCCACCTCGAGCTCGAAGGCGAGACGATCCGACGGGCCAAGCCCATCATCGGGTACCTCCACACCGGCATGGAGAAGACCGCCGAGACCCTCACCTACGTGCAAGGCGCCACGAACGTCACCCGCATGGACTACCTGTCGCCGTTCCACAACGAGCTCGCGTATGCGCTGGTCGTCGAACAGCTCCTCGGCATCGAGATCCCCGAACGGGCCCAGGCGATCCGCATCCTCATGACCGAGCTCAACCGCGTGGCCAGCCACCTGATCTGGGTCGCCACCCAGGGCATGGACGTCGGCGCCCTGTCGATGATGCTCTACGGCTGGCGGGAACGGGAACGGATCCTGGCCTTCTTCGAGAAGGTCACCGGCCTGCGCATGAACCACAACTACATCAGGGTCGGCGGCCTGGCCGCCGACCTCCCCGACGGGTGGGAAGACGACGTCGAGGAGATCCTCGAACAGGTGCCGAAGGGCATCGCCGAGTACGAGGAGCTCCTCAACGAGAACCCGATCTTCCTCGACCGGACCGTCGGCGTGGGCATCATCACCCCGGCCGAATGCCACGCGTACGGCGTCACCGGTCCCATCGCCCGGGCCTCCGGCATCGAATGGGACCTGCGGAAGGCCTTCCCGTACTCGGGGATCGACCGCTACGAGTTCGACGTCCCCACCGGCCGGCACGGCGACGTCTACGACCGCTACCTCGTGCGTATGGACGAGATGAAGCAGTCGTTCCGCATCGTTCGCCAGATCCTCGAGACGATCCCGTCGGGCGACTACCGCAGCGACGACCGCAAGGTCACCCCACCGCCCCGGTTGCGGATCGACCAATCCATGGAAGCCCTCATCCACCACTTCAAGATCTTCACCGAAGGGTTCAAGGTGCCTGCCGGCGAGGCCTACCAGGCCGTCGAGAGCCCCCGCGGGGAACTCGGGATGTACCTCGTGTCCAACGGCGGCCCGAAGCCGTGGCGTCTCCACGTCCGCACCCCGTCGTTCGCCGCCGTCCAGGCCCTCCCGGCCATGCTCGCCGACTCGTTGATCGCCGACGTCGTCGCCACCTTGGCCTCGACCGATCCCGTCCTCGGAGACGTCGACCGATGACCAATCCCATCGCCGGCTGGAGCCACGCCAACCAGGAGCACGCCAAACAGATCATGGCGCGCTACCCCGACGTCCGCTCCGCCGTCATGCC
>JALVQZ010000233.1 GCA_027036355.1 Acidimicrobiia bacterium
GCCGCTCCCTCGCCAACTCCACCGCCCTTCGCCGGAACTCCGGCGGGAACGCAGCAGGCATCCGTTCTCCTCTCCGAGACCCCACAGGCCTCACACGATACGTGTCCGGAGAAACGGGGGAAGCTCAAGCCGCATCCAGGACAACCTCCCCGAAGAGCACACCTAGCCGTCTTCGCCTCGGCCCGGCATGCCGCGACGGCCGCACTTGCCGTCGAAGCGCCGGACGTGGAAACTGCCCGCGATGCCGTCGATCACCGAACGCCACCTCGCCGTCCGAGTGGCCCACGCCATCCACCAACCCTTCGTCGGCTATCGCAGGCGGTTCACGTCCATCACCCGAGGCGCCGCCACCCGCTTCGAAGCTCGCGACTGGAAGGGCCTCCAACGCGACGCCGTCGAACGGATCGACCTGTACGAGGAGACCGTCTCGGGGGCCGTCACCTCGGTCAAGAACCTCCTCGGCGGCCGCACCGAGGACCGCGCCGTCTGGCGCACAGCCCGCGCCGAGTACCGCAAGCTCGTCTACGCCACCCCCGACATCGAGATCGCCGAGACCTACTGGAACTCCGTCACCCGGCGGGTGTTCGTCACCCACGGCGTCGACCCCGAGATCGAGTTCCTCGAGCCCGAACCGCGACCCACCTCATGGGACGCCGCCGTCCGGAGGATCGACGTTCCCGCCTCCCCCGAAGCCCTCATCGACGACCTCATCCGCCACTGTCGCTTCCAGGCCGTCTGGCAGGACCGCCACGGCGACGTGCAGCTCGCCTCCGCCGCGCTGAGAGACGCCCTCGCCCGCAACGGCTTCGCCGGCATGCCGGACCGGGTCGAGGTCTTCGACCGGATCTTCTTCCGCGGCCAAGGCGCCTACGTGGTGGCCAGGGCCACCGCCGGACGCCGCTCCATGCCGCTCGTCCTCGCCATCCACCACGGCAGGGCCGGCCTCTTCCTCGGCGCCGTCATCACCGACCCCGACGACGTCTCGGTCCTCTTCTCGTACACCCACTCCGCGTTCCACGTCGACGCCCCCGAGCCCGCTCTCCTCGTCCGGTTCCTCGGCGCGCTGCTGCCTCACCGGCGCATCGCCGAGATGTACACCGCCATCGGGCACCGCAAGCACGGCAAGACCGAGCTGTACCGCGACCTCATGGGCCACGTCACCGCCTCCACCGACCGGTTCGTCCTCGCTCCCGGCATCCCCGGCCTCGTCATGATCGTGTTCACCCTGCCCGGCTACGACGTCGTCTTCAAGGTGATCCGCGACCGGTTCCCTCCCCAGAAGCAGACCACCCCCGACGAGGTGCGCTCGAAGTACCGGATCGTCTCCCGCCACGATCGTGCCGGCCGCCTCATCGACGCCCAGGAGTTCGAACACCTCCGCTTCCCCCTCGACCGGTTCGACCCTGCGCTCCTCACCGAACTTCGCGACCACGCCAACCGCACGACGTCGGTGTCGGGCAACGAGCTGACCCTGCATCGGGTCTACATCGAGCGGCGCGTCACCCCCCTCGACATCCACGTCAAGACCGCGCCCGAACACGAAGCAGCCCGGGCGATGGTCGACTACGGCACCGCCATCAAGAACCTGGCCGCCACCAACATCTTCCCCGGGGACATGCTCATCAAGAACTTCGGGGTGACCCGCCGGGGACGGGTCGTCTTCTACGACTACGACGAACTGATGCTGCTCACCGACTGCAACTTCCGGCGGTTGCCCGTCTCGGACGACCCGTTCGACGAGATGGCCGAGAGCCCGTGGTTCGGGGTCGGGGAAGGCGACATCTTCCCGGAGGAGTTCCGGGCGTTCCTCGGCGTCGCCCCCGAGCTCCGGGCCGCCTTCGAAGCCCGCCACGCCGACCTGTTCGACGTCGCGTTCTGGCAGCGGATCCAGCGACGCATCGAACGCGGCGAGACCATCGAGATCCGCCCCTACCGGCGCGCCCTGGCGCTGCGTCGGTAGGCTCGTCTCCCGCACCATGAACCAGGACACACGACCCCGACGAGCCGGCCGCACCCTGGCAGCGTGACATCGGAGGAACCCATGGACACCGTCGTGCTCACCATCGAGACCGGTCACCGCGCCGGCACCTTCGACCTCACCGCCGAGGCCGATCGGTTCGTCGCCGGACGAGGCGACGGCCTCCTCAACGTGTTCGTTCCCCACGCCACCGCCGGCCTGGCGATCATCGAGACCGGCGCAGGCTCCGACCTCGACCTCATCGACCGCATCGACGCGTTGCTGCCCAGGGACGACGCGCGCTACCGGCATCGCCACGGCAGCCCCGGCCACGGCGCCGACCACGTGCTCCCGGCCTTCGTGCCGCCCAGCATCGTGATCCCCGTCGTCGACGGGCGTCTCGCCCTCGGCACATGGCAGTCGATCGTCCTGGTCGACACCAACGTCGACAACCCGCAGCGCCGGGTCAGGTTCAGTTTCCTCCCTGGTCGCTGACCCTCCGACCGTCTGGCCGTCGCCGGGACCGTCGCCTACGGTGCAGCCGAACCGACCAGGGAGGCACCATGACCGTACGGCACGCCGAGGAACCCCAAGCCCAGATCCTCGCCGAGTTGGAGCGGCTCGCCCGCAGCGGGGAACTGGCCGGACACGGCACCGAGCTCATGGCGCGGTTCGACGAGCTCGCCCGGCGGTTCCTCGACCACGGCGAGCTGTTCATCCCCGAGGACCCGATGAAGGGCAAGGACCGGGAACGGCTCCTCGAAGCCGACACCTACGCGCTGTTGTTCTGGCGCATGTTCGATCGCACCCCGGCGTCGGCCCTGCCCGACTTCTCGGTGAAGGTGCGCCGGATCCTCGCCGAGCGGGTCCTCAAGAAGGTGGGCAAGGACGTGATCTTCCACAACGACGTCTTCATCCTCATGGGCACCAACATCGAGCTGGGCGACGGCGTCTTCGTCAACCGCGGCGTCACCCTCGACGATCGGGGCCCCATCGTCGTCGGCGACTACACGATGATCTCCGCCGGCGCCATCTTGACCACCCACGGCCACGAACTCGACGACTTCTCCGTGCCGTTGCCGTACTGCGGCCGGACGATGGCGCCGATCACCATCGGATCCAACACCGTCATCGGGTTCCGGTCCGTCATCATGCCCGGCGTCACCATCGGCGACCGGGCCGTCGTCGCCGCCAACTCCGTCGTCACCAAGGACGTTCCCGACCGGTGGGTCGTCGGAGGCGTCCCCGCCACCAAGATCAAGGAACTGGTTCCCCGCTCGGACGCGTGACCAGCCTTGCCGCTACGGCCCGGGCGTGCGTACAATCCGGGGCCCGCGTCGCCCTCCCGAGGAGAACTTCACGATGGAACTCGAGACGTTGCGCGCCCGACGGCGCACCGAATCCGGCACCCGGCCCGCCCGGCGGCTCCGCCGCGCCGGCAACGTCCCGGCCGTCGTCTACGGCAAGGACGTGGGTCCCGTCCCCGTCGCCGTCGATGCCAAGGACCTCTACGCCGTCCTCCACACCGAAGCCGGCCTCAACGCCATCATCGACCTCGAGGTCGAAGGGGACGGCAGCTACACGACCGTCGCCAGGGAGATCCAACGCGACCCCGTCCGTGGCGACGTCATCCACGTCGACTTCATCAAGGTGTCGCTCGACGTCGCCATCGAAGCCGAAGTCGGTGTCGAGTACGAAGGCGTCCCCATCGGCGTCCGGGAGGACGCCGGCATCCTCGAGACCCTCGCTCCGACCGTCACCGTCTCGGCCCTGCCCGGGGAGATCCCGTCGTCGATCCCCCTCGACATCTCCGGCCTCCACATCGGCGAGACCATGAAGGTCGCCGACCTGCCCCAGATCCCCGGCGTCGAGTACCTCGACGATCCCGACCGGCCGCTCATCACGGTGATCGCCCGGGCCGCGGAGGAAGAGGTCGCCGTCGAAGAGGTCGAAGGTGAACTCGAGGAAGGCGCCGAAGCTCCAGCCGAAGGCGAGTCCGAAGAGGACTCCGAGGGCTAGGGCCCGGTGCGTCTCGTCGTCGGGCTTCGCAACCCGGGGTCGAAGTACGAAGGGACGCGGCACAACATCGGTGGCGAGGTCGTCGCCGCCCTCGCCGCCGAACTCGACGTCTCGTTCAAACGCGGGCCGCGCCGTATCGCCGCGGACGTCGCCGAAGTCCACGTCGACGGTCACCGGGCCGTCCTGGCGATCCCTCGCACGTTCATGAACGAGTCGGGACGAGCGGTCGCCCCCCTCCTCCGCTACTACCACGCCGACCTCGACGACCTCCTCGTCGCCCACGACGACATCGACCTGCCGTTCGCGAAGCTCCGCGTTCGCATCGGGGGACGCTCGGGAGGCAACAACGGGATCCGCTCCATCATCCGTTCCCTCGGGTCGGACGGGTTCTGGCGGCTCAAGATCGGCGTCGGTCGACCGCCGAACCGGGTCGACCCCGCCGACTACGTCCTGAGTCGGTTCCGCAAGGACGAACGCGCCATCATGGACCAGGTCGTCGACGACGCCGTGTCCGTCGCCGGCGCCTTCATCGTCGACGGCGGCGAGGCGGCCAGACGCCGCGCCGGAGAAGCGAACGCAGCACGGGAGGAGCGCACAGGTGGCTGAGCACGTCGGAGCGATCGACCAGGGCACGACCAGCACGCGCTTCGCCATCATCGACGGCGACGGCGTCATCGTCGCCATGGCGCAACGGGAACACCGTCAGATCTTCCCCAACCCGGGATGGGTGGAACACGACCCCGACGAGATCTGGGACAACACCGTGGCGGTGATCGGCGAAGCCCTCGAGATCGCCGGACTTCGACCCCGAGACCTCGCCGCCGTCGGGATCACCAACCAGCGCGAGACCGTCGTGGCCTGGTCCCGGACCACCGGCCGACCCCTCGGCAACGCCATCGTGTGGCAAGACACCCGAACCGCCGAACGGTGCCGCGACCTCGACGCCGATCACGGCGACCGGTTCCGTCGCCTCACCGGTCTCCCCATCGCCAGCTACTTCTCCGGCCCCAAGATGCGGCACATGATCGACCATGGCGCCGGCGTCGCCGACGCCGAAGGACTGGCCTTCGGGACGATCGACGCATGGCTGGCCTGGAAGCTCACCGGTCGGTTCGTCACCGACGTCACCAACGCCTCCCGCACGCTGCTGATGCGCCTCGAGGACCTGGCTTGGGACGACGAACTGGCGGCCATCGTCGGGGTGCCCACCTCGGCCCTGCCCGAGATCGTCCCCTCCTCGGGTCACCTCGGGACGTGCCGCGGACCCCTCGACGGGGTCCCGCTGGCGGGGATCCTCGGCGACCAGCAGGCCGCGCTGTTCGGTCAAGCCGGCTTCGACGAAGGCGCCGCCAAGAACACCTATGGAACCGGATGCTTCCTCCTGGTCAACACCGGGGAACGGATCGCCGTCTCCGACCACGGGCTGCTCACGACCGTCGCCTACCAGCGGAAAGGGGACCGGCCCCGCTACGCCCTCGAAGGATCCGTCGCCATCGCCGGCGCCGCCGTCCAATGGCTGCGCGACAACCTCGGGTTGATCGACGACGCCCCCGAGGTCGAAGCGCTCGCCCGCGCCGTCGACGACAACGGCGGCGTCTACTTCGTTCCCGCGTTCTCCGGGCTCTTCGCTCCCTGGTGGAGCGACGACGCCCGCGGCGTGATCGTCGGCCTCACCCGGTACGCCAACCGCCATCATCTGGCTCGAGCCACCCTCGAATCGACGGCCTACCAGACCCGGGACGTCGTCGAAGCGATGGAGAAGGACGCCGGCTTCCGGCTCGACGAACTGCGGGTCGACGGAGGCATGGTCGCCAACACGCTGCTGATGCAGTTCCAGGCCGACATCCTCGGCCTGCCGATCGTCGTTCCCGAGACCACCGAGACGACCGTCCTCGGGGCTGCCTACGCCGCGGGGCTCGGCGTCGGGTTCTGGCCCGACCTCGCCGGCCTCTCGGCCCAGTGGCGCTCCGCCCGCCGTTACGAGCCGTCGATGCCCGAAGGTCGCCGCGGAGACCTCGTGGCCCATTGGCATCGCGCCGTCGAACGCTCCATGGGCTGGGTGTGAACGCCTCCTCCTCCGATCGCCTCCCGAGGCGGTCGGCTCGATGAGGACGCGCACGCCGGGCTCTCCAAGGCGGTGCTCTAGCATCGCGGGGCCGACGGAGGTTGCCCGATGTCGATCCCCAACCTGCTCGCGATCAGCCGACTGGTGCTCACCCCGGTCACGATGGCGCTCGTCCTCAGGAGCGTCGACGACCGGTCCGTGGTCGGATGGGCGGTGGCGGTGTTCGTCGTCGCCGCGCTGACGGACTTCGCCGACGGGTTCCTGGCCCGGCGATGGAAGATCACCACCAGCCTCGGCGCGTTCCTCGACACCGTCGCCGACAAGGTGCTCGTCGCGGGGACCCTGATCGTGCTCGTCGAGGTCGGCACCACCTCCGCCTGGGTCGCGACGTTGATCGTCGCCAGAGAGATCGCCGTCATGGGACTCCGCAGCGTCGCCGCCCTCGACCAGTCGACCGTGCCGCCGAGCTGGTGGGGGAAATCCAAGGCCACCGTCCAGTTCGTCGCCATCGGACTGGCCATCCTCAACGCCGACGTCGTCGTCGGAACGTGGCGGCTCGACCAGTGGGCCATGGCGGTCGCCGTCGCCGTCACCTGGATCTCGGCCGGGGACTACTTCGCTCGCTTCCGCTCCGTCTTCGCCGCCAAGCGCATCGTCGACTGATGCGGGTCTTCGTCACCGGCGGATCCGGCCTCCTCGGAGGCAACCTCATCCAGGCCCTCGTCGCCCGAGGCGACGCGGTCGCCGCCCTCGCCCGCAGCGACGTCGCCGCCCGACGTGTCGCCCAACTCGGGGCGGAACCGATCCGGGGCGACCTGTTCGCCCACGACGCCATCGCCCACGGCGCCCGCGGCGCCGACCTCGCCTTCCACGTCGCCGGACGGAACGAGACCTGCCCCCGGGACGTCGCCGGCCTCTACCGCGACAACGTCGACGGCGCCGTCGCCGTCATCGACGCCCTCGCCGCCGCCGGCGTTCCCCGCATCGTCCACACCTCGTCGGCAGCCGCGATCGGGGAGCCCGAGGGCGTCGTCGCCGACGAGACCACACCGCCGGGGACCTTCCCATCCGACTACGCCCGCTCCAAACACCTGGGGGAAGCAGCGGCCTTCGCCGCCGCCGAACGGACCGGCATCGACCTGGTGGCGGTCCTCCCGTCGTCGGTTCAAGGACCCGGCCGAACGGGAGGCTCGGCCAAGCTCCTGATCCAAGCCCTCCGGTCGCGTCGCCCCCTCATCGTCGAGACCGCACTGTCGATCGTCGACATCGACGACTGCACGGCCGGGCACCTCGCCGCCGCCGACCGGGGCGTCGCCGGCCGCCGCTACCTCCTCAACGGTTCCACCGCCACCGCCTCCCAGATCCTCGCCCTCATCGCCGAGACCACCGGGCGGAGCATCCGGCCCATCGTCGTGCCCGGCGCCCTCCTGCGGCTCGGGTCACCCCTCGCCGCCGTCATCCACCGGCTCGCAGGCACCAGCCTCGTGTGTCCCGACCTGCTGCGCACCCTCACCCATGGCCACCGGTTCGACGCCGGCCGCTCCGAACGCGAACTCGGCCTCACCTACCGGCCCCTGGCGGACACGATCGCCCGAACCCTCACCTGGCTGCGGGACGAAGGTCTCGTCGACTGACCCGCCGGCTTCGGCGACCGGGTCGGTACGATTCGGGGCCGTGGCCGCGCCGCTCGCTCCCGTCCTCGATCGATGGGGCACCGACCTGCTTCCGGACCTCCCCGGTCGGCTCGTCGTGCCCCCGCCGCTGCGCGCCGTCGTGCTGGCCGGGATGCTCCGGCACGCCGACGGGCCGATCCTGGCCATCGTCGCCGGGGAACGCGAAGCCGAGGAGCTCACCGAGGACGTCGCGCTGTTCGACCGCCGGGTCGTGCAAGCCCCCGCATGGGAGACCCTGCCCTTCGAGCACGTCTCGCCCAACGTCTCCACGATGGCTCGGCGGGCCGAAGCCCGCCACCGCCTCGCCGGAGACGAACCGGTCGTGGTGGTCGCCTCCGCCCGGGCCGCCGCCCAGCGCCTCAGCCCCTCCGACACCGCCCCCATCCACATCGCCCGAGGAGCCACCGTCGACTTCGACCACGTCGTCGCCGCGCTCGCCGCCTTCGGCTACCAGCGAACCGACCGGGTCGAGACGCGCGGAGAGTTCGCCGTCCGAGGAGGCATCATCGACGTATTCGCCGCCCAAGGGGACGAACCCGTCCGCATCGACTTCTGGGGCGACGAGGTCGAGGACCTTCGCATCTTCTCGGTCGCCAGCCAGCGATCCGCCGACACCATCGCCGCACTCGACATCTACCCGGCCAGGGAACTTCGCGTCGACGACGACGTCGCCGCCCGAGCGGCCGAACTGCTCGACACCGCCCCATGGGCCGCCGACACGTGGGAGCGCATCGCCGAGCGCGTCACCTTCGGTGGCATCGAGTCGTGGCTGCCCTGGCTCTGCGACCCGCGCACCCTGTTCGACGAAGCCGCCGCCGGGTCCGGAGGCGTCGTCGTGTTCGACGCCGGCCGGGTCCTCGCCCGGATCGGCGACCTCGTCAAGGAGGAGACCGACCTGGCCGCCGCCCTCGCCCCCACCTGGGGTGACGAAGCGCCCCCGGCGGGAGCGCACCCGCCCCTGTTCATCGAACCCGACCTGGGAACACTCCCGCATCTCGACGCCCCGCCGGTCCCGGTCGGCCCCTCCGACGACACGCTCGAGGCCCGAGGCTTCGATGCCGTCGCCGGCGATGCGGCATCCGTGGCCGCGACGATCAACCGCTGGACCAGCCGCGGCGTCGACGTCATCGTCGCCATGGACGGCACCACCGCCGCCGAGCGGGTCGGACGTCTCCTCGCCGAGGCCGGCGCCGACCTGCCCGTCGTCGACCACGCCACCTCCGTCCAGCCGCAGATCCTGCCGCACGGCATCCACCGAGGCTTCGTCTTCCCCGCCCTCGGCGTCGCCGTCGTCGGGGAGCGGGAAGTGGCGGGTCGTCGACGATCCCATCGCCGGGTCGGACGTCGGCGTCGCGCCGAGATCGGGGGGTACCGCGACCTCCAAGCCGGCGACTACGTCGTCCACCACCACCACGGCATCGGACGGTTCCTCGGTCTCGTCCACCGGGAGATGGCCGGCGTCTCCCGCGAGTACCTCCTCGTCGAGTACGGAGGAGGCGACAAGCTGTACGTGCCCACCGACCAGCTCGCCGCCGTACAGCGGTACACGGGCGGCGAGTCGCCGCGCCTGTCCCGCATGGGCGGTGCCGACTGGGCCCAGACCCGCTCCAAGGTCCGCAAGGCCGCGGCGGTCGTCGCCGAAGAGGTCGTCGCGCTCCACCGTGTCCGCGCCGCCGCTCCCGGACATGCCTACGGTCCGGACTCGCCATGGCAGGCCGAGTTCGAAGCCACGTTCCCCTACGAGGAGACCCCCGACCAGCTCACCGCCATCGCCGAGGTGAAACGGGACATGGAATCGCCCCGCCCCATGGACCGCCTCGTGTTCGGGGACGTCGGCTTCGGCAAGACCGAGGTCGCCATCCGGGCCGTGTTCAAGGCCGTCCAGGAAGGCAAGCAAGCCGCCGTCCTCGTCCCGACCACGCTGCTGGCCCAACAGCACCACACGACGTTCCAGGAACGATTCGACGCCTACCCGATCCGCGTCGAGGTCCTCAGCCGGTTCCTCACCTCCGCCGAGCAGCGCCAGGTCGTCGCCGGGCTCGCCGACGGCACCGTCGACGTCGTCATCGGCACCCACCGCCTCCTCAGCAAGGACGTGACCTTCCACGATCTCGGCCTCCTCGTCGTCGACGAGGAACAGCGCTTCGGCGTCGCCGCCAAGGACCGGTTGAAGGAGCTCAGGGCCTCGGTCGACGTGCTCACGCTCACCGCCACCCCGATCCCCCGGACCCTCGAGATGGCCCTCACCGGCATCCGCGAGGTCAGCCAGATCCGCACGCCGCCGGAGGATCGTCACCCGATCCTCACCTACGTCGGGCCCTACGACGAACGGGCCGTCTCCGCCGCGATCCGGCGCGAGATGCTCCGCGAAGGTCAGGTGTTCTACGTCCACAACCGGATCCAGTCGATC
>JALVQZ010000234.1 GCA_027036355.1 Acidimicrobiia bacterium
GACCATCGACGAAGCCGTCGAGCATCTGGCCACCGACGATCGGTACCGCTGCGACGTCGGACGCATCGAGGGACGCTTCGGCACCCGGTACTTCCTGAACGCCGCCAATGCCGGGATCGCTGCTCGCTCGGCGAGCATCGCGTCCCGCCTGCCGTCCCGCCTCGGCGGTGTGCGCTACACGGCGGCGTTCTGGATCGCGTTGGGCCGCTTCGCGCCCGGCGACGTGGTGGTGCGGGTCGGGCGGCACCGGTTCGAAGGGTCGGCGATGAACGTCGTCGTCGCCAACGGTCAGTTCTTCGGTGGCGGCCTCAACGTCGCCCCGCGGGCGTCGGTCGCGGACGGTTTGTTCGACGTGCAGGTCTTCGCCGGTCCACGCCGGAACGCGTTCACGGTGATGCCGCGGGTGATCGGAGGTCATCATCTGACCCACCGGGCGGTGCGCCGGTACGTGGGCGCCTCGGTGGAGATCGACGTCCCCGAGACGTGGCCGGTGGAAGCCGACGGCGAGGCGCTCGGGCGTGGCCCCGTGGCGATCGAGATGGTGCAGGGCGCGATCGACATGAAGATCTGAAATAGCGGCGGGGGACCGAACGTTGCCGCCGACGCCGGGGCCGATATACTCCCGGCCGCCCCACGAGGACCATCACGGACATGACCACCGAAGAACGCGAACAGGACCTTCCGGCCGAACCGGACGTCGCCGAGCTGGCCGAAGACTGGGTGGAGGACGAGCCCGTCGTCGACGATCCCGTCGTCGACGAAGCCGCGACCGACGAGGTGGCGGTGGAACCGGCCGCCGACGAGGCGCTCGACGAGCTCGAGGCCGAGGAACTGGAGATGCTCACCGAGGACGAGACGTCCGAGGCGATCGTCGTCGACGAGGCCCAGGAGATGCGCGACATCCGCCGGGCGGAGATCGCGCTCGAAGGAGAGGCCGCGGACGGAGCTTCCGAGGACGAGTTCGTGTGCTCGAGCTGCTTCCTCGTCCTCAAGGTGAGTCAGCTCGCCGACAAGCGCAAGAAGATCTGCAAGGACTGCGCGGCGTAGCGCCGACGGTCAAGCGCGGCGGTGTCGGTGCCGATAGCATCGACATGGATGCACGCACCGACCATCTCGAGACCGTTCGGCCCGTGACGCGACGTGACGACGTCGTCGTCGTCGTTCCCACCTACAACGAGGCGGAGACGATCCGATCCGTCGCCGACGCGGTCATGGCCACCGGGATGCGGATGCTCGTCGTCGACGACGGCTCTCCCGATGGAACGGGACAGATCGCCGACGCGTTGTCCCGCGACGAGGACCGGATCGCGGTGTTGCATCGCGCCGGGAAACAGGGCCTCGGGCCGGCCTACGCCGCCGGGTTCGCGGTGGCCATGGACGCCGGTGCGGCCATCGTGTGCGAGATGGACGCCGATCTGTCCCACGATCCCTCCGATCTCGTCCGGCTGGTCGGAGCGATCGACGCGGGCGCCGACGTGGCGATCGGCTCCCGTTACGTCGCCGGGGGAGGGACCGAGGGGTGGCCGTTCCATCGGCGCTGGCTGTCTCGGGGCGGCAACCTGTACGCCCGGACGATGCTCGGTCTGGGAGTGGCGGACGCCACCGCGGGGTTCCGGGCCTATCGGGCGGAGGCGATACGGAAGCTGGATCCCGGGTCGTGTCTGGCGTCGGGGTACGGCTTCCAGATCGAGATGACCTGGCGGGCCGAGCGCCTGGGGCTGGAGATCCGGGAGGTTCCGATCGTGTTCCGTGACCGGACGGTCGGGACGTCGAAGATGTCGACCGCGATCGCCTTGGAGGCCGTCGGTCTCGTGACGCGGTGGGGGATCCGGCGCATGACGGGTAGGGTCGACGCCTTCTGACGCCGACGCCCGCGGCCAGCCGCGGCGCCGGCATTAGCCTGGCTGCATGCACCCGACCGCCCGACCCGCGACCCCCGACGACCTGCCCGTCCTCGCTCGGCTCTACCGAGAGCTGGAGGTGGAGCAGACCGCCCTGCGGCCCATGTGGCGGCTCGCCGACGGCCTCGCAGAACCGGTCGAGGAGACCCTGGCCGCCATCGTCGGCTCGGCCGACCCGCTGCTGTACGTGGGTCTCGTCGACGACGTCGCCGTCGGGTTCGTGTGGGCGACGGTCGACGACCTGCTCCCGCAGGCCGGCGGTCTGCAGGTCGGCACCGTGCGCCTCATCTTCACCGAGCCGCCCGCCCGGGGAGTCGGGGTCGGTGAGGCGATGATGGCCCAGGTGCTCGGGGAGCTGCGAGGCCGCGGCGTGACCATGTTCGACGCCAAGGTCAGTCCGGGCCATCGCCATGCGAAGAACTTCTTCGAGGCGCACGGCTTCTCCGCCCGGTTGATCGTGATGCATCACGACGATGAGCGCTGATCCGGTGGCGCCTTCGAGCGTGCGGCCCTCGACGGCGGGTCTCCGATGAGCGAGGTCGTCGATCTCCTCGTCGAGTTGATCTCCAACGCCTGCGTGAACGACGGGACCCCCGACTCCGGCGGCGAGATCCGGTCGGTGCGGACGCTCCAGCGGTTCCTCGGAGAAGAAGGGACGGTCGTCGAACCCCATCCGGGTCGCGCCTCGGTCGTCTACCGGATCGCGGGGACCGAGCCGGGGGCGCCGGCCTTGGCGATGCTGCCGCATCTCGACGTCGTTCCCGCCTCGAGCGAGGGATGGACCCATCCGCCCTTCTCGGCGACACGCGCCGACGGCATGGTCTGGGGTCGCGGCGCGGTGGACATGCTGAACCTCACCGCGGCGATGGCGAGCGTGTTCCGGCGGTACCTCCACGGAGAGGCGGATCCGCTCCCCGGCGATCTCGTCTTCGCCGCGGTCGCGGACGAGGAAGCGGGCGGCGCCTTGGGGGCGGAGCATCTCGTGACCGCCCATTGGGACCTCGTCCGCTGCGAGTTCCTCCTCACCGAGGTGGGGGCGCCGCCGTTCCGGACCACCGACCGGGTGGTGGTGCCGGTGACGGTGGCCGAGAAGGGTCCGGCCTGGCGCCGGGTGCGCGCCCACGGGGCGACCGGTCATGCCTCCCAGCCGTACGGGTCGCGCAACGCCCTCCCTCCCGTCGCCCGCGCGGTCGCCAGGCTCGGCGACGCCCGCTCCCCGGTGGCGATCACCGACGAATGGGTGCGGTTCGTCGAAGGGATCCCACTCGACGCGGGGACCCGGGCAGGTCTCGTCGACCCGGATCGGGTCGACGAGACGATCGACCGGATCGCCCAGGACGATCCGGACCTCGCCAAGTGGGCGCACGCCTGTACGCACATGACGGTCGCTCCCACGATGCTGCATGCCGGTGAGAAGGCGAACGTGATCCCCGACGAGGCGGAGGGCCACGTCGACGTTCGTGCGCTGCCGGGTCAAGAGCA
>JALVQZ010000235.1 GCA_027036355.1 Acidimicrobiia bacterium
ACACCGAGGCCGCCGAGGCCGCGGAGCTGACCGAGAAGATCGACGACCTCCTCGACGAGATCGACTCGGTCCTCGAGGAGAACGCCGAGGAGTTCGTCAAGAACTACGTCCAGAAGGGCGGCGAGTGACCGGCGAGGGAGGGGGGATCGTCCCTTCCGCGCTGCCTCTCGAGCATGTCCATCCGGGGGCGTCGTTCTCCGCGCTGCTCGAAGGCCGCGGGATCGCTCCGCGCTGGGTCGTCGGAGAAGGCACCGCCGACCTGACCCTGGCCGAGGCGACGACGGTCCTGTCGATGCGCTACGCCGACGGGGTCGTGATGGCAGGTGACCGTCGAGCCACCGCCGGCAACGTCATCGCCCACAAACGGGTCAAGAAGGTCTACCCGGCGGACCGGTTCTCCGCGGTGGCGATCTCGGGCACGGCGGGCATGGCCCTCGAGATGATCCGTCTGTTCCAGACCGAGCTGGAGCACTACGAGAAGATCGAGGACATGCGTCTGAGCCTCGAAGGCAAGGCCAACTACCTGGCCCGGATGGTCCGCAACAACCTGGCGCTCGCCTTCCAGGGGCTCGTCGTCATCCCCCTGTTCTGCGGGTACGACGAGACCGACCGGGTCGGGCGGCTGTACACGTTCGATGTCGTCGGCGGCCGCTACGAGGAGCAGGACTACGCGACGACGGGCTCCGGCGGCGCCGAGGCCCGCTCGTTCCTCAAGGCGAAGTGGGTCGAGGGCATGGCCGAAGATGCCGTGTTGGAACTGGCCGTCGAAGCCCTGGTCGCCGCCGCCGAGGAGGACGCCGCCACCGGCGGCGTCGACCTGAAGCGAGGGATCCTGCCCACCGTCGTGACCGTGTCGGACGCCGGCTACGTCGAGATCCCCGACGAGCGGATCGCCGAGATCGCCGAACGGGTCCTGGAGGGCCGGCCATGACCCTGCCCTACTACGTTCCGCCCGAGCAGCTCATCAAGGACCGGGCCGACTTCGCCCGCAAGGGCATCGCCAGGGGCCGGTCCATCGTCGTGCTCGAGTACGCCGACGGCATCCTCCTGATGGGCGGCAACACGAGCCGGTCCCTCCACAAGCTGGGCGAGATCTACGATCGGATCGCGTTCGCGGGCGTGGGTCGCTTCAACGAGTTCGAGACGCTGCGGGTGGCCGGGATCCGTTACGCCGACCTGAAGGGCTACTCGTACAACCGCACCGACGTGTCGGCCAAGGGGCTGGCCAACGCGTACTCCCAGACCGTCGGCCAGATCTTCACCCACGAGGTCAAGCCCTACGAGATCGAGGTGCTGGTCGCCGAGGTGGGGGACGATCCCGACGACAACCGGCTCTACCACGTCCGGTTCGACGGGACCTTGCACGACGCGCGCCGGTTCGCCGCGATGGGCGGCCACGACGAGCGGCTGGCCGAGCGTCTCGACGTGGGGTACCGCGACGGCATGGACCTGGCGGAGACGATCAGGCTCGCGGCCGACGCCCTCGAGCACGTCGAAGAGCGCGAGATCGCGGCGGATGGATGGGAGGCCGCCGTGCTCGACCGCACGCTCGAGCGGCGGAAGTTCCGCCGGCTCGGAGCCGACGAGATCGCCGCCGCCCGGTCGGAAGGCCGGTCGGAGGCCTAGAAGACGCGCATCAGCCGGGCGACGACGGCGGCGGCGAACACGACCACGAGGATCAGCGCGACGACCCGGTACTCGACCGGCAGACCGTCGTCGATGCGGTCGGTGTCGACGCCTCCGAGGATCTCGCTGACGTCGGCGTCGAGGAGGATCAGCGTGGCCTCGTCGACGCGGTCGGAGGGGATCCACAGCTCGGCCGTGGCCAGCTCGCCGACGGTCACGGGATAGGGTCCGAGCGCTTCGCTGTGGATGCGGACCTCGATGCCCTCCGAGCGCAGGCGCGCGGCGATGATGCGGGCCCGGCCGACGTCGCCGATCCTGGCGACGCGGACGAAACGGGAGGCGGGGGGTTCGGTCATCGTGTCCATTCTGGTCCACCGTGGGTACGCTGGTGACGTGAGACGACGGATCTTCGGGATCGAGAACGAATACGGTGTGACGTGCACCTTGCGCGGTCAGCGCCGGCTGTCGCCCGACGAGGTGGCGCGTTACCTGTTCCGTCGGGTGGTGAGCTGGGGCCGTTCGTCCAACGTCTTCCTCGAGAACGGCGCCCGGCTCTATCTCGACGTCGGTAGCCATCCCGAGTACGCCACACCCGAGAGCGACAGCCTCTACGACCTCGTCGCCCACGACAAGGGCGGCGAGCGGATCCTGGAGGGGTTGATGTACGCCGCCGAGGAGCGGCTGGGGGAGGAAGGGATCCGGGGGGAGATCTTCCTGTTCAAGAACAACACCGACTCCGCGGGCAACTCGTACGGCTGCCACGAGAACTACCTGGTCGGCCGGCAGGGGGACTTCCAGCGGACCATCGACACGTTGATCCCGTTCTTCGTGACCCGCCAGATCTACTCGGGCGCCGGGAAGCTGTTGCAGACCGCCAGGGGGACGGTCTTCTCGCTCGCCCAACGCGCCGAGCACATCTGGGAGGGGATCTCGTCGGCGACGACCAGGAGCCGTCCGATCATCAACACCCGGGACGAGCCCCACGCCGACGCGGAGCGGTACCGCAGGCTCCACGTCATCGCCGGTGATTCGAACATGTCCGAGTACGTCACGTACATGAAGGTCGGGACCACCGCGGCACTGCTGCAGATGCTCGAGGACGACGTCGTGTTCCGGGACCTGAGCTTGGAGAACCCGATCCGTGCCATCCGCGAGATCTCCCACGACATCACCTGCCGCCGCAAGGTGCGTCTGGCCAACGGGCGCGAACTGAGCGCCCTCGACGTGCAGTGGGAGTACCTGGAACGGGCCATGCGGTACGCCCGGACGACCGGCTTCCCACCCGAGGTCGATCGGGCCGTCATGATGTGGGAGCACGTGCTCACCGGGTTGGAGAAGGACCCGATGTCGCTGTCGCGGGAACTCGATTGGGTCGCCAAGCACCAGCTCATCGAGCGGTACCGGGTCAAGCACGACCTCCCGCTGGGGTCACCCCGCCTGGCGTTGCTCGACCTCGCCTACCACGACGTCGCCAGGCGCCGCGGGCTGTACTACCTGCTGCAGCGACGGGGCATGATGGAGCGGGTGGTCACCGACGAGCGGATCGAGACGGCCATGACCGAGCCTCCCGCCACGACCCGGGCGGCGCTGCGAGGCGCCTTCATCAAGGCGGCGAAGGCCAAACGTCGCGACTTCACCGTCGACTGGGTGCACCTGAAGCTGAACGACCAGGCGCAGCGGACCGTGCTGTGCAAGGACCCGTTCAAGGCGGTCGACGAGCGGGTCGAGAAGCTGATCGCCGGGCTCTGATCGGGCCCCGCGAACGAGGTCCTTCACCCAGCGCCGGCGCCTCGATACCCTCGGCATGTGCAGAAGGTCATCGAACGTGCCTTGAACCTCCTCGCCTTCCTCCTCACGGCGGGGCGGCCCGTCACCGCGGACGAGATCCGCACCACCGTCGCCGGGTACGGCCAGGCCGAGGACGAGGCGTTCCGACGCATGTTCGAACGGGACAAGGACCTGCTCCGTCGTCTCGGTGTGCCCCTCGAACTCAGACCGATGGACGCGTGGGAGGTCGAGTTCGGCTACGTCATCCCCGACGAGGCCTACGCCCTCGCCGATCCGGGTCTGACCGACGACGAGCGAGCGGCGTTGTTGCTGGCCGCCCAGGCGGTCCGTTTCGGCGGCCAAGCCGCCGGGCCCGACGCCATCTTGAAGCTCGGAGGGGCGCCCCTGGGCAACGGGGGAGAGCCGTTGGCCGCCGACCTCGGTGACGGTCGGTTCCTTCCCGACGTCTACCGGGCGGTCGCGGAGCACCGGACCTTGGCGTTCCGGTACCGGGGACGGGATCGCCTCATCCACCCCTACGGCCTCGTCCACCGGCGCGGGCACTGGTACGTCGTCGGCCCCGAGGCGTCCGACCCCGGCACGGTCAAGGCGTTCCGGCTCGATCGCGCCGACGGCTTCGACGTCGGACAGGAAGCTGAGGCCTTCCGGCGGCCGTCCGGGTTCCGAGCCGGCGACGCCATCCCCGAGGCGCCGTGGGAGGCCGGACCGGCGAGCGTCGAAGCCACCGTCGTCTTCGACGCCGACGTCGCCTGGCTCGCCGAGCGTCAACTCGGTAGGAGGGCGACGATCGAGACCGACGACGACGGCCGGCTCGTCGCCGTCGTCCCCGTCGCCGGGGAGCAGGCGTTCCTGGGATGGCTGATCGGGTTCGAGGACCACGCCGAGTTGATCGGCCCACCCGAGCTGCGTCGTCGGTTCGTCGAACTCGTGGCGGGATCGCCGTCGTGACGAGCCCCCGGACGGCGCGACGCTTGAACCGCATCCTGGCCATGTTGCCGTGGGTCATGGCGAACCCGGGAGCCACGGTCGACGAGCTGTGCGATCGGTTCGGCTACACGCGGAACCAGCTCGTGTCGGACCTGAACACGGTGTTCGTCTGTGGGCTGCCCGGGTACGGCCCGGGGGATCTGATGGTCGCCTACATCGACGACGACGAGGTCGTCGTCGAGATGGCCGACTACTTCGCGCGTCCGGTGCGGTTGACCGCGCCCGAGGCGATCGGGCTGCTGGCGTCGGGTCGAGCGTTGCTGTCGAGCGGTCAGGGATCGGAGGCGCTGCGCAGCGCCGTCGACAAGCTCGAGGCCGTGCTGCTCCCCGCCGGCGAGGACGCCGTCGTCGTCGAACTCCCCGACCCGCCTCTCGTCGACGTGCTTCGCCGCGCCGCGGCCGCCGGCGACGTCGTGCGGATCGAGCACACGTCGGTCGCCTCGGGTCGGACCACGGTCAGGGACATCGAACCGTGGAGCGTGTTCGGGACCCTCGGGAACTGGTACGTCTCGGCGTTCTGCCGTTCGGCGGGCGCCGAGCGGGTCTTCCGGGTCGATCGGATCAGGTCGGCCGTCGCCACGGGGGAGCGGTTCGAGCCTCCCGCGGAGCCTCCGCCGCCGGAGGTGCGTTACACGCCGAGCGAGGATGACGTCCGGGCGACCATCGCCCTCGGACCGCGGGCCCGGTGGGTGGCGGACTACTACCCGGTGGAGGTGGTCGCCGACGAGGACGACCGGCTCGTCGTCCGTTTCAGCGCCGCCGATCCGAAGGTCGCCGCCCGGCTGCTGATCAGGCTGGGCGACTCGGCGACCCTCCTCGACGGCGACGAGGTGGAGGCGGCCACCTCCGCGCTGCGGGCGGCGATCCTCGCTCGCTACCAGGACGACCGGTAGCGAGCCGATGGCCGAGATCGGGTATGACCGGATCCGGCGCGGCGGGGCTTCCGCGGACGCGACGCGGACCCAGAACGCGTGGCCGGTCGGGCACTAGCCCCTGCGGACTAATCGGCGAATAGTCATTCAGCCGGATGCTCCTCTGCCGATGTGTTCACCAGACGCTGGTAGATGGAGAAACCACCATGACAACGATCCGGACCACGTGCAATCGCTGCGGTGACGTCGAGCTGACGACCCGCGACGTGGGCCTGGAGCTGGAGGCCGAGGGCGCCGAAGGCAGCTACCGGTTCTGCTGCCCGTTCTGCGGGACGACGCAGCGCAAGCCGGCCAATCAGCGGGTCGTGAGCATCCTCTTGGCCACCGGGGTGGGGTACGAGATCGTGGGATCTCCCGAGCCCATCACCGAGGAAGAGATCGCGCGCTTCGCCAAGGTGCTCGATCGCGAGGACTGGTTCACGCTCCTGGTCTCTTCGGGTTCCTGACGGCGGGCCAACCGACGCCGACGCGAGGCCCCCGGGTTCTGCCCGGGGGCTTCGGCGTGGGGACATCCGGAGCGCCGGTGGACCGTTCACCGACGGGACGCAACGACCGCGACGGCCTACCATCCGTCCCATGGGAAGCCTCTCCTTCGGCGAGATCATCACCATCTTGCTCGTCATCCTGATCGTCTTCGGCCCCGACCGGCTTCCCGAGCTGGCCCGCAAGACCGGCCAGGTGGTGGCCAAGATCAGGGAGGCCTCGTCGATCGTGACCAAGCAGATCGAACGGGAGATGGGCCCCGAGATGGACTCGATCCGTGAGCTCCAGCAGCAGGTCAAGGGCGTGAAGGAGGACCTGACCGGGACCGTCGCCAAGCTCGCCGCCCTCGATCCGCCGCCTTCCGCCGATCATCCCTCCGATCCGCAGGGAGCCGGGACGTCGAACGACGAGCCGGACGACGACGGGCCGATCACGTCCTTCGACCTCGATCCGTCCGAGCCGAAGGGGGAGCCGCCATCGCCGTGACCGAAGCCAGGCAGCAGATGCCGTTCATGGATCACCTCCGTGAGCTGCGGGATCGTCTCATCAAGGTCGCCATCGCGGTGGCGATCATGACCGTCCTGTCGTTCTTCTTCTACGACCGGCTCCTGGAGCTGCTGACCGCGCCCTACAAGGTGGCCGTTCCCGACGGCCAGCTCGCGTTCTTCAAGCCGACCGGCGCCTTCTCGCTGGCGATGTCGATCTCGCTGTGGGGCGGGGTGATCCTGTCGTCGCCGGTGATCCTCTACCAGTTGTGGCGGTTCGTCGCCCCGGCGCTGACCCCGAAGGAGAAGCGGTGGGCGGTGCCTCTCACCGCGGTGTTCGTGATCCTGTTCCTGGCGGGCATCGTCGTGGGCTACTACGCCCTGTACCGGGGCCTGGCGTTCCTGTTCGAGTTCGGCGGAGAGTCGCTGACGCCGGTCATCGAAGCCAACAACTACCTGAAGTTCACGATGCGGTTCCTGCTCGCGTTCGGGGTGTCGTTCGAGTTCCCGGTGTTCCTCTTCGCCGCCGCGGCCTTCGGCGCCGTCACCAGCCAGCAGCTGCGGGACGTCCGGCGCTGGGCGGTGGTCATCATCCTGGTCGTCGCCGCCGTCATCACCCCGTCGGGCGACCCGGTGACGTTGATGATGCTGTCGGTCCCCATGTACCTGCTGTACGAGGCCGCCATCCTCGCGATCCGCCTCTTCCTCAAGAGATGACCCTGGGGCCTGTCGCCTCCGAGTTCCTCGCTCGGCAGGGTTTCGTACCCGACCCGTTCCAGGTCGACGCCATCGCCGCCATCGAACGCGGCGAGACCGTCGTGGTGACCGCCCCGACCGGGTCCGGCAAGACGCTCATCGCCGCCGCCGCGGTGCACCTGGCGCTGTCCCGAGGCCACCGTGCCTTCTACACGACGCCGATCAAGGCCTTGTCGAACCAGAAGTTCACCGAGTTCCGGCAGAGCTACGGTCTGGACCGTGTCGGTCTGCTCACCGGCGACAACGTGATCAACCCGGATGCCCCGGTGGTGGTCATGACCACCGAGGTCCTTCGCAACATGATCTACGAGGAGTCGTCGGCGCTCGACGACCTGGGTGTCGTCGTCCTCGACGAGGTCCACTACCTCCAGGACCGCTACCGCGGTGCGGTGTGGGAGGAGGTCATCATCCACCTTCCCCGCCGGGTGCAGCTCGTCAACCTGTCGGCGACGATCGCCAACCCGGAGGAGTTCAGCGACTGGATCGCGTCGCGCCGGGGCGAGACGACCTTGATCGTCGAGCGACACCGGCCGGTTCCCCTCGAGTCTCTGTACATGGTGAAGGATCGCCACCACGAGGGCGAGATCCTGCTGACCCCGATCTTCGACCGCACCGGAAGGCGCCCGAATCCGCAGGTGGCGAAGCTCCTCAAGAAGGGAAGGGGCCGGTTCCGGAGGTTCGCCACCCCGCGCCGGCTCGAGGTGGTCGAACGGATGCGCGCCGAGGGGTTGCTTCCCGCCATCTACTTCATCTTCTCTCGGGCCGGTTGCGATCAGGCCGCCGCCGCGCTGGCCGCATCGGTGGGGTTCACCACCGAGGACCAGCGTCTCGAGATCCGCCGCATCGCCGAGACCCGTACCCGGCACATCCCATCCGACGACCTGGCCGTCCTCGGGTACGACGGGTGGGTGGCGAAGCTCGAACGGGGTGTCGCGGCGCACCATGCCGGCATGGTGCCGGCCTTCAAGGAGACGGTCGAGGAGCTGTTCGCGGTCGGTCTCGTCGACGTCGTGTTCGCGACCGAGACGTTGGCTCTCGGCATCAACATGCCGGCTCGGTCGGTCGTGCTCGAGTCACTCAGCAAGTTCACCGGCGAGCATCACGAGCTGCTCCGTCCCGGCGACTACACGCAGCTGACCGGCCGGGCCGGGCGCCGAGGCATCGACGAGGAAGGCACGGCCGTCGTGCTGCACAGCCCGTACGTTCCTTTCGACAAGGTGGCGGACATCGCGGCCACGGGAGCCCATCGACTGGTGTCGTCGTTCCAGCCGACCTACAACATGGCCGTCAACCTGGTCGCCAACTACTCGAAGGAGCGGGCCGAGGAGCTCCTGGCGGCGTCCTTCGCCCGCTTCCACGCCCAGCGCCGCCAAGCCTCGATCCTGGCCAGGATCGAGGAGCGCCGCGAGGAGTACGAGGCGCTCATGGCGGCCTCCCGATGCGAGCGTGGGGACCTCGACGAGTACCTGGCCTCCGGGCCGGAGCCGATCGACGTCGAACGCCGCCTCATCGACTTCGTGACGGACCTGCATCCCGGCGACGTGATCCAGCGCGGGGACGGTCATCGCTGGGCGCTGCTGGCTCGTGGATACGGACCGAAACCTCGGCTGTCGATGGTGTCGGACGAAGGAGAGGGACGCCGGTTCCGCATCGAGGACCTGGGGTGGGAGGTGGCCCGGCTCGGCAGCATCGATCTGCCGCGTCCGATCCGGCCGCGTGACTCGGGGTACCGGAACAGCATCGGCAAGCGTCTCAGGGAATGGGAGCCGGAGGGTCCGGCCAGACCGGCTCTGGAACCCGACGTGGAGCGAGGTCCCGTGGCCTCGTGCCCCGACCTGGCCGAGCATCTGCGTTGGCGCCGCAAGGCCGACAAGGTGCGGCGAGACCTGAGGCGACTGGAGCGGAAGGCCGAACGGGACACCGACGATCTCATCGAGCGGTTCCATCGGGTGCTCGGCATCCTCGAACGGTGGGGCTATCTGGACGGATGGCGGTTGACCGGGAAGGGTCGTCGTCTCCGGTTCGTCTACAACGAGCTCGATCTCGTGCTCTCCGAAGCCATCGGAGCAGGTTCCCTGTCGGGGCTCGACCCCGCCCAGCTCGCCGCGGTCGCATCGTTGTTCACCTACGAGCGACGGTCCGCCGGCGACGAGGAGACCGCATGGCCCGACCGCGCCGTCCACGAGCGGGGGGAGGCGATCGTCGACGTGTGGCGGCGACTGGCCGCCGACGAGGTCGACGCCGACCTTCCGGTCACCCGCGAGCCCGACGCCGGGTTCACCGCGGTGGTGTACGAGTGGGCCGCCGGCGCCGAGCTGGAGGAGATCTTCGGAGAGGCGGAGTTCGCGGCAGGCGATTTCGTCCGCAACTGCCGACAGCTCCTCGACCTGCTCCGCCAGCTCAGGGACGGCTTCCCGGCGATCGCGGCGACCGCCGCCGAGGCCGTCCGCGCGGTCGACCGGGGTGTGGTGGCCGCGGGAGGAGCGGTGTGAGCTGGCTGGTCCTCGTCAACCCTCGAGCCGGTGGGCGCTCCTCGGTGGAACGAGCGAGGGCTGCGCTCGGCCGTGCGGGGATCGCCCACGATCTGGTCGTGCCGACCTCGGCTGCCGAGATGGTGACCATCGCTCGGCGGGAGGCGGACGCGGGTCGGCGGGACTTCGCGGTGGTCGGTGGCGACGGGACCGCGAACATCGTGGTGGACGCCCTGTTGTCGCAGCGGAGGTGGTCGGAGCCGCCGACGATCGCCATCCTCCCGGCGGGGTCGGGAAGCGACTTCATCCGCACCTTCGGCCTTCCGCGGACCATCGACGAAGCCGTCGAGCATCTCGCCACCGACGATCGGTACCGCTGCGACGTCGGACGCATCGAGGGACGCTTCGGCACCCGGTACTTCCTGAACGCCGCCAATGCCGGGATCGCTGCTCGCTCGGCGAGCATCGCGTCCCGCCTGCCG
>JALVQZ010000236.1 GCA_027036355.1 Acidimicrobiia bacterium
GGTCCGGGAGGGCGTCGAATGTGGCCATGTTGATTCCCTCGGGTCGAGGATGAGGAGGCTCATGCCTCCTCATCCTCCTCGACGATCTCGGCTTCGACGACCTCGTCGCCGCCGGGCTCGCTCGAACCGGCTTCTCCTCCGCCGGTGGAGGCTTCGGCCTGCTGGCTCTCGTAGAGCTTCTGGCCGAGGATCTGGGCCGTTTGGAGCAGCTCGTCGGTCGCCGACTTGAGGGCGTCGGCGGTCGCGTTCTCGTCGGCGAGGAGCTTGCGCAGGGCGGCGAGCTTGTCCTCGATCGCCTGCTTCTCGTCGTCACCGAGTCGGTCGCCGAGTTCACCGAGCTGTTTCTCGATCTGGTAGGCCGTATGGTCCGCCTGGTTCCGGGTCTCGGCGAGGCGCCGCCGCTCGGCGTCCTCGGCCGCGTGGGCCTCGGCCTCCTTGATCATGCGGTCGATCTCGTCCTGGTCGAGGGCGGTGCCGCCGGTGATCGTCACCTGCTGGGTCTTGCCGGTGCCGAGATCCTTCGCGGAGACCGACACGATGCCGTTGGCGTCGATGTCGAACGTGACCTCGATCTGTGGGATCCCGCGGGGAGCCGGGGCGATGCCCTGCAGCTTGAAGCGGCCGAGGCTCTTGTTGTCGGCGGCCATCGGACGCTCGCCTTGCAGCACATGGATCTCCACCTCGGGCTGGTTGTCGGCCGCGGTGGTGAAGATCTCGCTGCGGCGGGTCGGGATGGTCGTGTTCCGCTCGATCATCTTGGTGAACATGCCGCCTTCGGTCTCGACGCCGAGGGTCAGTGGCGTGACGTCGAGCAGCAGGACGCCCTTGACGTCGCCGGTGAGCACGCCCGCTTGGATGGCGGCGCCGAGGGCCACCACCTCGTCGGGGTTGACGCCCTTGTGGGGTTCCTTGCCGGCGAGGTCCTTGACCAGGTCCTGGACGGCCGGCATCCGCGTCGAGCCACCGACGAGGATGACGTGGTCGATGTCGGACACGGGGATCCCGGCATCCTTGACGGCGCGCTCGAACGGTCCCTTGGTCCGCTCGACGAGGTCGGCGGTCATCTTCTGGAACTCGGACCGGGTGAGGGTCTTCAGCAGGTGGAGCGGACCTTCGGCGGTGGCGGTGATGAACGGGAGGTTGATCTCGGTCTCCTGCACCGTCGACAGCTCGATCTTGGCCTTCTCGGCCGCTTCCTTCAGGCGGGTGAGGGCCATGGCGTCCTTGGACAGGTCGACGCCGTGGTCGTTCTTGAAGCCCTCGACGAGCCAGTCCATGACCCGCTGGTCCCAGTCGTCGCCCCCGAGGTGCGTGTCTCCCGAGGTGGACTTGACCTCGAAGACGCCCTCGCCGATCTCGAGCACGGAGACGTCGAAGGTGCCTCCGCCGAGGTCGTAGACGAGGATCTGCTGGTCGTTGCTCTTGTCGAGGCCGTACGCCAGCGACGCGGCGGTGGGTTCGTTGATGATGCGCAGCACCTCGAGGCCGGCGATCTGGCCGGCTTCCTTGGTCGCCTGGCGTTGGGCGTCGCCGAAGTACGCCGGGACGGTGATGACGGCCTGGGTGACCTCTTCCCCGAGGAAGTCCTCGGCGTCTCGCTTGAGCTTCTGGAGGATGCGGGCGGAGATCTCCTGGGCGGTGTACTTCTTGCCGTCGATCTCGATCGTCCAGTCGGTACCCATGTGCCGCTTGACCGAACGGATCGTCCGGTCGGGGTTGGTGATGGCCTGCCGTTTGGCCTGTTCACCGACGAGAACCTCGCCGTTCTTGGCGAAGGCGACGACCGACGGGGTGACCCGCTGGCCTTCGGCGTTGGGGATCACCTTCGGCTCGCCACCTTCGAGGATGGAGATGACCGAGTTCGTGGTTCCGAGGTCGATACCTACGGCGCGTCCCATTGCTGTGCTCCTTGTGTGGTGGACCGGGGTCCGGTCGGGTCTCGTTTGAGTCAGTTCCGATTGTATAACTTGAGTGCGACCTTATCAATTCCTGATTTGCGGTCGCGGTTCGCCCGGTGGCCCGTTCCTCTCGGATACCCCTGGGGGTATACTCGTTCGCATGCAGCTCGACGACGATCGCACCGCCGACATCACCGCCCGGCTCCGACGCGTCGAAGGGCAGGTCCGAGGGATCCAGCGGATGCTCGACGAGGGGCGGGAGTGCTCCGATGTCATCACCCAGTTCGCCGCCGCCATCCGGGCCCTCGAGCACGCCGGGTACAAGTACTTCGCCGCGACCCTCGCCGAGTGCGCCATCGATCCCGACAAGGCCGCGGAAGAGGGCTACTCGGTCGAGCAGCTCGAGAAGATGTTCCTGCGCCTGACGTGATGCCGGCGGCCGCCTGCCGCTAGATATACCCCGGGGGGTATCCTGGCGATCGCTGTCGCGACGAAAGGTGAACCGATGAAGCCCACCCTCGAGCGTGTCGTCGCCCTCGGTGCCGTCCTGACCCTCGTCCTCGCCGCCTGCAGCGGCGGGAACACCACCACCGCCGGCGACGGGCAGACCTTCGAGACGATCCCTGCCACGAAAGCCGCCGCCATCATCGACGACGCCCCCGACGGTCTCGTCGTCCTCGACGTCCGTACGGCCCAGGAGTTCGCCGAAGGCCATCTCCCCGGCGCCGTCAACGTCGACTTCTACGCGTCGGACTTCGCCGACCAGCTCGACCAGCTCGACAAGGACGTTCCGTACGTCCTGTACTGCCGCAGCGGCAACCGCTCCGGGCAGACGATGCCGATCATGGAGCAACTCGGGTTCCGTGAGGTTCACGAGATCGATGGTGGCATCGTGTCGTGGTACGCCGAGGGCCTTCCCCTCGAGCAGTAGGCCCTCCAGCGGGCGGCCTCGCGTGCCGATGAACGAGCCATGGATGCGCTCCACGGCGACCTGAGGACCTTCCCGCTCGACCGGGTCGTTCGGATGATCTCGGAAGCCCGCCAGACCGGCGTGCTGCGGGTCGAGGCCGGGCCTCACACCGGTCGGATCTTCTTCGTCGACGGCGCCGTCACCTATGCGACGACCCGCGACGGCGATGGCTCGGTCGCCGAGCTCCGGAAGATCCGGACCGCCCCCGGTCACGAACGGCGCCGCGGATCGACGCGTGGTCCGTTCCCGATGCGCGACCTGATCCTGCAGCAGATCGCCGAGGTCTACCTTCGTCTCGAACGCCAGGGCACCGGACGGTTCTGGTTCGTCGACGGCGTCGTCACCCGAGCCTACGGCACCGATCCCGAGGAGCGCTTCGAGCGGGACGAGGTGGCCCGGTTCGTCGACGAGCGGCGCGAAGGATGGCGCCAGATCCACCGTTCGATCTCGTCGGGCTCGACGCGTTTCCGGCTCCGCCCCACCATCGACGAGCCGATCGCGGTCGAGCCCGCCGATTGGGAGGTCCTCGCCGCCATCGACGGGGCCCGGTCGATCCAGGAGATCGCCGAGCGTCTCGAGATGTTCGAGTTCTCGGCGGCGGCTGCGGTCGCGTCCCTCGTCCAGCGGGGGCTCGTGGTCACCGCGGACGAAGCGGTGCGTCTCGAGGACGAGGCCAGGATGCTCGTGATCGACATCGAGACCCTGCCGCCGATCCAAGACGCCGGCTGATCCAGGGACGCGCCGCTCTATCCTCCGGCGGCGACCTTCGCAACGGCGATCAGGAGCGATAGTGTGACCGAATCGACCCCCGTGCCCGAACCCCTCGCGGCCGGCGACCTGCCGTCGGCCTACGGTGGACCGGGATGGTCCCCGCGGCGGGCTTCGCATCGCGACGAGATCGGAGGCGTGTGGGCGCCGTATCGGGTACGGTCGGAATGGGCTCCACTCGAGGCCGTACTGCTCCACCGCCCCGGTCCCGAGCTCGCCGCCACGGACCCCGGAGCGGTCGACCAGCTCGCTCCGGTCGATGTGCCGCTCGCCACCGCTCAGCACGACGCGCTCGCCGCGGCGTACCGTGACGTCGGGGTCGAGGTCCATCTGGTCGATCCTCCTCCACCTGCCACCCCGAACCAGATGTTCGTCGCCGACCTGATGTTCATGACCCCTGCCGGCGCGATCGTGGCCCGCCCTGCGTCCACCGTGCGGGCCGGCGAGGCTCGGCCCGTGGCGCGTCGCCTCGCCGATCTCGGTGTGCCGATCCTGCGCACCGTCGCCGGCACCGGCACCTTCGAAGGGGCCGACGCGATGTGGCTCGACGAAGCGACGGTGCTCGTCGGCGTCGGGCTTCGCACCAACGTGGAAGGGGCCGCCCAGGTCGAGGCGACCCTCGCTGAACTCGGCGTCGCCGTCGTCCGGGTGGATCTCCCGGTCGGAACGATGCACCTCATGGGGATGGTGCGGATCGTGGGTCCCGACCTGGCCGTCGTGTGGCCACACCGTCTGGCCTGGCGCGCCGTGGAGGCGCTCCGCAGCAGGGGCTACCGGATCCTGACCGTTCCCGACCCCACCGAGGCGGTGGACGGACATGCCCTCAACGTCGTGACGTTGGGCCCGGGCGAGATCCTGATGCCGGCCGGCAACCCGGTCACCCAGGGCGCCTACGAAGCGGCCGGGATCACCGTCCGGACGGTGGACGTGTCGGAGCTGATCAACGCCGCGGGGGCCGTCGGGTGCCTGACGGGGATCCTGTCACGCGCGTGACGGTCACTTGCTGAGGGCGCACTCGTTGCGGCCGACCTCGAGTTCCTTGATCTCCTCGTCGTCGGCGTCCTTCCAGCCCATGTTGACCTTGCGGATGTCCTGGTAGATCCCCGGTGCCTCGCCGAGATGGCTCACGACGTAGTCGACGAACTCGGTTTCGTCGGAGATCGACACGACCGGATCGTTGACGAGCAGGTCTCCGAGCATGCGGCGGATCGTCCCATCCGTCTGGGCCTCCGCACGGCTCGTGTAGTGGGCCGGGGCGACCTCGAGGGCGTGGTCGAGGACGGCCAGCTTGTCGTGGATCGTGTGGAACAGATCCCGCGCCCACGGTTCGGTCTGGCCGCCGAGGTCGGGTCGACCGATCCCCGACACGAACACCGCGTCCCCGGTCAACAGGAACCGCCCGTCGACCTCGAGTGACGTCGAGCCAGGGGTGTGGCCGGGCGTGGCGATGGAGCGGACCACCATCCTCACCGATCCCAGCTCGAAGACCTCACCGTCGGCGAGGGGCGAGAACTCGAAGGTTGCGTCCGCGGCGTCGCCCGGGGAGATGTGATAGGTCGCGCCGGTGGCTCCGCAGAGCCGGCGCGCCAGCGACACGTGATCGGCGTGCAGGTGCGTGTCGAACACGTGGGTGATGGGGGCGTTCAGCTCCTCGGACATCGCCAGGTAGCGATCCATGTCTCCCGACGGGTCGACGACGGCCATCTCCGCCCCGCGTTCGCCCACCGCGTAGGACAGACACGCCTTGGCGATGCGATCGAGCTGGATCATGAAACGGGTGCCGTCGTCGAAGAGCGTGTGGGGTACCAGCGTCGACGCCCAGGCGTCCATCCCGCCGGCGAGATTCGCCATGTTGGGGAGCCCGACGACGTCGGCAACGAGATCCGACGAGTCGCCCTTGGCGCAGACGACGACGATGTCGCGGTCGGTGGGCAGCTCGTCCTTCAGGATCTCCTCGTCGGTGATGGCCGTCCAGTAGGGAACGTTCATCGTCTCGGGGGTCACCCGTCCTTCGATCTTCCATCGTTCGAACTCGTTCGGGGCGCGCACGTCCAGGATGAAGGGAACGGCGTCGGGGTCGTCGACCCGGCGGGCGAGGTCGTCGGCGGTGATCGATCGGCTCATCCGGGCATCCTCCAGCATATGCGAGACATCGCATATGAACCTAGCGGCTGGAACGAGACCTCGGCAAGCGGTTGCTCGGCGTCCGGTCAGCGGGGGCTGATCGCTTCCTGGTTCATCACCTCGACGAGCAGATCGAGGGCTTGGGTGATCTTCGGCGACGTGAGCTCGTAGTAGATCCGCTGGCCTTCGCGGTGGCTCCGGGCGAGCCCACGGGTTCGCAGGATGGCGAGATGCTGTGAGGCGTTGGCTTGGGGAAGGTCGAGGAGCTCGCAGATCTCGGAGACCGACCGGGGCCCGTGCCGGAGCGCGTTGATGATCTGGAGCCGCTTCGGGTCCGCCAGGCCCTTGCAGAAGCTTGCGTGGAGCTTGAGGAGCTCCCCCCCGAGGTCCGCCATGTCGTGGACTATGGCACAAGATCCCCTCGTTGGGAAACCGGTGGCGCACCGACGCCGCACCACGTAGGATGCGCATCCGTGCATATGCGGATCGTCGCATGTGCGTCCACTGGAACGGCACGACGAACGGGGAGGATTGCCATGACCACGGAGGTGCAGAGCGAGGAAGGCGTCGAAGGGTCGGCGTCGCAGCCAGAGCGGATGGTCATCATCGCCGCCTCGGGCGATCTCGACAAGGCCTGGCCGGTACTCATCTTGGCGACCACGGGAGCGGCCTACGGCCTCGACGTGACGGTGTTCTTCACCTTCTGGGGCCTCACCATCCTCAAGCGTCCCGATGCCGGCATCAGCGGCGAGGACTGGCGGCAGAAGATGCTGAGCATCTTCGCCAAGGGAAGCTCCGACCATCTCAAGCTATCGACCTTGAACTTCGCCGGCATGGGCCCGTGGATGATGAAGGGCCTCGCCTCGGACAAGAACGTGGCGTCGGTCCAGGAGCTGCTCGAGCTGGCCAAGGACATGGGGGTGACGCTGATGCCGTGTCAGATGACGATGGACCTGATGGGCTTGAGCCTCGACGACATGATCGATGGGCTGTCCGAGCCTGCCGGCGCCGGTTCGGCGATCGGCCTGATGAAGGAAGCCTCGATCAACTTGTTCATCTGAGACCGTTGGATCCCAACCGCGACCCATCCCACCCACAGGAGGAACCGACCATGGCAGACATCACCGTCGACGCCCGAGGGCTGCAATGCCCCATGCCCGTACTCAAGATCAGCCAGGCCATGAACAAGGCGACCGCCGGCCAGACCGTCGAGCTCGTCGCCTCCGACCGCGGCGCGTTGTCCGACATCCCGGCATGGGCCGCCGACATGGGACACACCATCAAGGAGCAGTTCGAATCCGACGGCGAGTACCACTTCGTCGTGGAGAAGCGCTCGGGGTGACAACCGGACCCTCGGGCCTCGTACACACGGGCGCCCGGTGTCCACGACCTCCCCGTACCGGCCTCGAACCGACGACGGGGCCGAGCGGTTCCGCCGGACCGCCGCGATCGGATGGCGCATCCGCGAGTGCATCTCGCCGTGACGCGCGAGCGCGGGTCTGTCCTCGCGGCTCGACGGCGACGGCCATCGACGCAGCCACGCCCCGCCGGGAGCCTGAAGGCCGCCGACGGCGAACGATGCGGCGGCGGGACCCTTGCGGGAACCCGCATGGAGCCGGATCGGCTCGCGGCGGATGTTCGACCTCCCCACGCGCGGGCGCATCGAGCCGCCGTCGGGCGACGGATGCTAGGCAGACGACGGCTCGCGGATTTGGCACTACTTGACGGATGTGCTAACGCCTGCCCATACTGCCTCCCGTGATATGCGTGTGTGCGAATGTTCGAGATCTCACTCTCGGCGCACACGGGGAGGAGAGCAGATGCCCGACATCCAGGCAGACGAAGTCCTCGATTGTTCCGGCCTGTTGTGTCCGATGCCCGTGGTGAAGACCTCGGCCGCGATCAAGAAGATCGAGGTCGGGCAGATCCTCGAGATGATCGCAACCGATCCCGGTGCCCCGCCCGACATGGAAGCGTGGGCTCGGCAGACCGGCCACGAGCTGATCGACCAGACCGCAGAGAACGGCACGTTCCGTTTCTGGTTCCGACGGACCAAGTGAGCCGTTGCGAGCCCCGAGAAGGGAGAAGGAGACATGACCGCCGAGCGTGAGCCGGCCATCAAGCCGGCCCCGAGCGCCGAGGACCTGATCGCCCAGGCCACGGCACCGAAACCCAAGCGGCTGGCCTTGGTCGCCTCCAAGGGTGGCCTCGACGAGGTGTACCCGGTCCTGATGATGGCGTCCACGGCGGCCGCTCTCGGTTGGGAGGTGGGCGTCTTCTGCACCTTCTACGGGCTCGACATGGTCAACGTGAAGCGCAACAAGAAGCTCAAGGTCGCCGCCGTCGGGAACCCCGCGTCCCCGCCCCCGATCAACGGCGTCGAGGCTCGGGTCCCCAGCATCGTCGGGATGCTCCCCGGGATGAACGCCGTGGCCACGAAGATGATGAAGGGCTGGATGGAGAAGTCCAACATGCCGAGCTTCGAGGAGATGCTGGACATGTGCCTCGAATCCGGCGTGCAGTTCTTCGCCTGCGCCACGACGATGGGCGTCATGAACGTCACACAGGAGGACATCATGCCTCAGGTGTCCTGCCTCGGGGCGACGGCGTTCCTCGACTACGCGGCCGAGGCCGACCTGGCACTGTTCATCTGAGACGCGGAGGACCGGGAACGACAGACCCCGAACGGGAGTGGGAGGGAAAGCCATGGAGGAGGAGCCGAAGGTCCTCTACGTCCAGACCCACGGTGTCGACGAGCCGTCGAAGGCGGCGACACCGTTCTACCTGGCGACGGCCGCCGCGGCGATGGACATGGACGTCGCCATCTACTTCACGATGCACGGACCGACCCTCCTCCAGAAGGGGGTCGCCGACGATCTCACCGTCAAGAAGGGCGGAGCCCCCCTGGCCCGGTTCATCGACCAGGCCCAGGGCATCGGCGTCCGGTTGCTCGTCTGTCAGCCGTCGCTCGACCTCAACGATCTCCAGATGGAGGACCTCATCGAGGGGGTGGAGATGATCGGTGGAGCCGCCTTCAACGATCTCGCCGTCGAATCCGACGCCGTGATCTCGTTCTGATGTCCGTCACCGCCCCTCCCATGCCGTTCACCGCCGAGCCGGGGGCGACCCTGTCGCCGAACAGCTACGCCGACGTCCCCTACTCCGAGAAACTGCGGCTCTTCGAGGAGGTCAAGGCCGACGAACGCTTCCCGGACTACCTCTACGGCTGCTACGAGTGCGGCATCTGCGTCGCTTCGTGCCCGTCGGCCCGGTTCTACGACTTCTCGCCCCGCAAGATCGCCCAGGCCGTCGCCCGGGAGGACGTCGAGCTCATCTACGAGCAGATGAACGACGACGTGTGGAACTGCTCACAGTGCTTCTCGTGCAACCGGTGTCCCCGACAGAACTCGCCCGGCGGGGTCATCACCCTCCTCCGTGAGGTGGCGGTCCGCAACGGTCTTCGCTCGGCCAAGGAGGCCCTCGAGGGCTATGGCCGGGTCGTCTACAAGATCATGACGACGGGGACCCAGATCTCTCCGGACATGCTCCAACCCGACGCGTTCCCCGATTGGGGTCCCGACGTCGAGACGGTCTCCAACGAGCTCGACCTGTGGCGTCGGGCCCTCCCTCCCGAGACCCTCCACACCACCGAGATGAGCTGGAACGTGGGCCAGGACACGCTCATCGAGCTGTACCTGATCTGGCTGCACAGCGACGTCATGGACATGATCGAGGAGGTCGACGAAGGGCTCCACATGATCATCCTCGACGTCATGGAAGAGACCCTCGAGGAAGCCGGCTACGAGATCTGAGGAGCGAGGAAAGGACCGTCCCATGACCACCAGCTTCATCCCCATGGAGGAGCTCCGCCGCAAGGCGCCGCTCCCCGATCCGGCCAACGCCCCCACGGAGGACATCAGGGAGCTCCTGTTCGAGCTCGAGGACGCCGGCGAGCTCATCGTCCAGCGGGTCCCGTCACCGTACATCGAGGTGATGACCAAGTACGGCCGGACGAAGAAGATCCCCGAGCAGATGACCTGGCACCACAAGTCGTGCGGTCAATGCGGGCACATCCCGGGCTACTCCACCTCGATCTTCTGGTTGCATCGCAAGCTCGGTCTCGACTACGTCGATCCGACCGATCAGACCTCGTGCACGGCCTGGAACTACTACGCCTCGGCGACCTCCAACGCCGTCGCGCAGGCGGGTGTGGCGGCCCGCAACTTCGCCGCCGCCTACTCGACCGG
>JALVQZ010000237.1 GCA_027036355.1 Acidimicrobiia bacterium
GTCGTTGATGCCGTCCCCGACCATCGCCGTCGCCCCGAGGGTCGCCTCGAGTTCGGCGACGACCTCGGCCTTGTCCTCGGGCTTGAGCTCCGCCCGAACATCGTCGATGCCGAGGGCGGCGGCGATCGCCCTCGCGGTCGGTTCGGCGTCTCCGGTGAGCATGACGACGTGGCGGATCCCGACCTCGTGGAGGGCGGCCACCGCCGCGGCGGCCCCGGGTCGCGGTTCGTCTCGCAACGCGATGAGACCCATGATCTGCCCGTCCGAACCGACGTACACGATGGTCTTCCCCTCGGCCCGCAGCTCGCCTGCTCGTCGCTCCCAGCGAGCGACCTCGCCGGGGTCGACGCCGGCGGCCGTGGCCGCACCGGCGTTCCCCACCCAGGCGGCGCGTCCGTCGACGACGGCGGCTGCCCCCGCACCGGCGGTAGCCCGGAACCCGACCGCCTCCGGGATGTCGCCGTCGACGGCGGCGACGATGGCCTGGGCGAGCGGATGTTCGGAGTGGCGCTCGATCGCGGCGGCGAGCGACAGCACCTCGATCTCGGTCGACGCCCCGGCCACGACGTCGGTGACGGCCGGCCGCCCGGCGGTGAGGGTCCCGGTCTTGTCGAAGGCCATCACCTCCACGGCGCCGAGATCTTCGAGCGCCGCCCCGCCCTTGATGAGGATGCCGTTCTTGCCGGCCGACGAGATCGCGGACGCGACCGCGACCGGCGTCGACATCACGAGAGCGCACGGGGCGCCGGCGACCACCACGGTGATCCCTCGAACCGCCCACACCCCCGGGTCGCCTCCGAAGAGGATCGGCACGACCCCGAGGGCGGCGCCCAGCGCCAAGATGGCGGGGCTGTAGCGGGAGCTGAAGCGGTCGATGAACCGCTGGGTGCGCATCTTGAGCTCTTGGGCCTCTTCCACCATCTCGACGATCCGCGACAGCGTGTTGTCCGCGAACGATCGCGTCGCCTCGACGACGATCGAGCCGGTCAGGTCGATGGAACCGGCGAACACCTCGTCCCCCGGCCCTCGCTCCACCGGCACCGACTCACCGGTGACCGCGGATTCGTCGAGGGTCGTCGAGCCCTCGACGATGACCCCGTCGGTGACCAGCCGCTCCCCCGGCCGAACCCGGAACCGGTCCCCCGGTCGCAGATCCTCGGCAGGGACGTCACGCTCGGCACCGTCGACGACGAGCGTGGCGACCTTCGGCGCCAGGTCGAGGAGGTCGCGGATGGCGCTCCTCGTCCTCCCGTAGGTCCATTCCTCGATGCCTTCGGCGGCGCCGTACAGGAAGGCCAGGAACGCCATCTCTTCCCACAGTCCGAGGATCCCTGCGCCGACCGCGGCGACCAGCATGAGCACGTCGATGTTGACCCGACGCTCCCCCAACGCTTCGACGGCCTCCCGAGCCCAGTGGTACGCGCCGAGGACGGCCGAGACGATGTAGAGACCGACGATGGGCGCCGCCGGGAGCGTCCCCGACCGGTCGAGGACGAACGTGACGGCGAGGAGGATCCCGGAGAGGACGGCGAACTGGAGCGGCCGGAACCGCCACCATGGGCCCTCGACGATCTCTTCGTGTTCCTCCGACATGACGATCCCTCCGTGGACGTATGAGCAGGTCTTCAGACGGGGTGCATCATATCTGAACTTGTCTTCAGACATCCGGTCGGTAGCATCCCGGCATCATGGAGAGCCGCACCGCCACCACCGACACCTGCGAGGTCAGGGTCATCCACGCCGACCGGGTCGCCGCCACCGCTCCTCGCATCCCCGACAAGGATCGGGCCGGTCGCCTCGCAGCCGGCTTCCAGGCGTTGGCCGACCCGGGCCGGATCCGGATCATCTACGCCCTCGCCGAGGCTGGCGAGCTGTGCGTGTGCGACCTGGCCGCGATCGTCGATGCCAGCGAGTCCGCGACCAGCCACCAACTCCGGATCCTCCGCGAACGGGGCCTCGTGACGTTCCGGAAGGATGGCCGCATCGCCTACTACCGGCTCACCGACGACCACGTCGCCACCATGCTGGACATGGCCGCCGACCACGACCTGCACGGGGACCGCTGATGGCCGCCGACCACGACCACGGAGCGTTCTCGGCCGGCGAGCGACATCTCGGTCGGCTCGCCATCACCTTCGCGCTCGTCCTCGTGTTCCTGGTCGTCGAGGTCGTCGGAGGCCTCCTGACCAACTCCCTCGCCCTGCTGTCGGACGCCGGTCACATGGCGACCGACGCGGTCGGCCTCGGGATGGCCCTGGCCGCCATCGTCGTCGCCCGGCGCGCCGACAACTCCAACCACCGCACCTTCGGGTTGTACCGCCTCGAGATCCTCGCTGCGCTCGCCAACGCGGTGCTCCTCATCGGCGTCGCCATCTACGTGCTGTACGAGGCCTTCCGCCGGTTCCAGGAGCCGCCCGACGTGCTCGCCGGACCGATGCTCGTCGTCGCCGTCGCCGGGCTCATCGTCAACATCATCGGATGGGCGCTGCTCCGGCAAGGCGCCGAAGAGAGCCTCAACGTGCAAGGGGCCTACCTGGAGGTCATCGCCGACCTCATCGGGTCGGTCGGCGTCATCATCGCCGCCCTCGTCACCGCGTTCACCGGCTGGCCCTATGCCGACCCCATCTTCGGCGCGGCGATCGGTCTGTTCATCCTGCCCCGGGCGATCCGTCTCGGTCGGCGTGCCCTGCGCATCCTCCTCCAGGCCGCTCCCGACGACATCGACGTCGAAGCCCTCGAAGCCGCCCTCGGAGCCCTCGACGGCGTCGTCGCCGTCCACGACCTGCACGTGTGGACCCTCACCTCGGACATGGACGTCGCCTCCGTGCATCTCGTCGTCGCCGACGACGCCGACATCCATCGGATCCTCGACCGGGCCGGCAGCGTGCTCGAAGATCGCTTCGGCATCGCCCACGGCACCGTCCAGATCGAACCCGCCTCCCACACCGAATGCACCGAAGCGAGCTGGTGACCGCGCCCGGGACCTGACGGAGCCCGGTCAGGCGAACGTCACGACCGGCGGCAGGCCATCGGCGTCGCCGCCTCGTGCGAGCCGCTCCCCCAGCTCCCGCAGCACGTCGGCATGCGCCACGACCCCCGGCGGTCGTCCGCCCGACGCCACCGCCACCGCCCCCGCGATCGCCGCCATCGTGTCCCGATCCCCACCGAGATCGACCAGCGCATCGACCGCGGCCCAGGGAGGCTCGCTCCCCGCCGCAACCGTCAGCGCGGTCACCACCGACGCCGGCGCGTACGGGTCCGTCCCCGCCGCCTGGCGGTTCCGGGACGTCGCCGACGCCCGCCCTCCGATCACCTGGGCGATCTCCGCCGGCGCGCCCCCGACGAGACCGACCGCCGCCCGCAACGCCTCGGACATGGTGTGCCAGTCGTCACCGGGCGCGAGCCGCTCGTACCGGTCGGAGAAGAGCCGATGCTCGGCGATGGCGGCCGCGTCCGCCGCGCTGTGCACGAGATCGGGCCCCCGCTGGCCCCGCGAGGCCGCCCACAGGGCGACCGCCACCGCCACCGCCGCCGCCACACCGACGGGATGGGCGTGGGTGACCAGCGACGCTTCGATGGCCTGGTCGATGAGCCCTTCGAAGTCATCGTGGAAACGGATCGCCACCGGAGCGATCCTCATGGCCGCACCGTTCCCGGCCGACGGCTGGGCCGCAGCGGCAGGATCCGCGCCCTCGGCCATGTGATCGAGGAAGGCCGCGAATCCCCGGCCGACATCCCGGTACCGGCCCGGAGGCCCATCGGGCCCGGCGAACGCGAGGAGATCCCGGGCGAACCGGTCCGGCACCACCCGGCCGTGGCGGAGGAGATGCTCGGCGAGGACCAGCGCCTGTTGCGTATCGTCGGACCAGCCGGGGGTCCCGTCGGGGCCGGCCGGTGAACCCAACACGTCGCCGGCGGCCAGACCGACCAAGATGTCGCGAACCGGGGTCATTGCCGGTCCAGGGCCGCGATCACCTCGTCGTCGGTCGTCTGCCCGAACTCGTCGTACCAGGCGCCGACCGCGTAGAACTCGGCCGGTTGCAGCGGCACCACCACGGCATCCGCGACCGAACCCAGCCGGGCGACCGAATCGGGGGGCCCCACCGGCACTGCGGCGATGATCTTGCCCGCTCCACGTTTCCGCAACAGCTGGAGTGCGACCTCGAACGTGGCACCGGTGGCGATGCCATCGTCGACCACCACCACGGTCTTGCCCTCGATCGGAATCGGCGCCCGACCCCTCCGGTAGGCCTCGGCCCGTCGACGGACCTCCGCCAGCTGCCGCTTCGCCTCGTCCTCGATGTACGACCGCGGAACGCCGATCCGTGCCAAGAGGCGGTCGTCGACCAGGACCGTGCCGTCCTCGGCCACCGCGCCGATGGCGAACTCCGGATTCCCCGGCGCTCCCAGCTTGTGGGCGACGAGAACATCCAGCGGAGCGCCGAGAGCATCGGCCACCTCGGCGGCGACCGGGACACCCCCGCGAGGGATCCCGAGCACGACCACGTCGTCGTCGGGTCCGATCACCCCGCCATCCACGAGCGCCGCGGCGAGCCGCTTGCCCGCATCACGACGGTCCCTGTACCTCATACCCGAAGGGTACCGTCCCGGGCGCCGTGGCGATCGGTGAGGACGGCGCCCGCGACGGTACCCTCGGCAGCGCGATGCGTACGCTCCTCCTGCTGGCGAACCCCTCCGCGTCCGGCTTCACGGGCGCCTCCTTCCGCGAGATCGTCGCGCTGTTGTCGGAACGGTTCACGGTCGAAGCCGAGTGGCCGATCGACGCCGCAGAGACCCGCCGGCGCGCCGCCGAGGCCGCCAGGGCCGGTGTCGACGTCGTCGCCGCGATGGGAGGCGACGGGGTCGTGCATCATGTCGCCAACGGTCTGGTGGGATACGACACGGCGCTCGCCATCGTCCCGGTCGGAACGACCAACGTGCTGTCCCGCCTCCTCGGGCTCCCGCGCAGAGCTCACAAGGCGGCCCGCCAGCTCACCGACCTCGACCCCGTCCCCACCCCCTTGCTCCACATCGAAGCGACGACCACCGACGGCGTGGCCATCTCCGAGTACGCCACCTTCGCCGCCGGCATCGGCTACGACGCCGACGTGGTCCAGGCCGCCGAAGCGCGGCCCTACGCCAAGCTCCGGTTCGGGGGCGTGCACTACGCAACGACCGCCATCACCAAGCTCCTCGCCGACTGGCGGGGCCGGGTACCGAACCTCCGGGTCGAATGCGACGGGGAACGCAGCGACGCGCTCGCCGTCCTCGCCCAGGTCCACGGCCCGTACACCTACTTCGGCAACGTCCCGCTGTTCCTGACCCCTCGTCGCCTCGCCGGTTTCGTGGCGCTCGCCGCCGAGGACCTCGAGGTCCACCGCTCCGCCGAGATCTTCCTCCGATCGATCCTGCGGCGTCCCGTGCCGGACCGCCTCGGCATCCACCTGTGGGAGGGCTTCGGGGACATCGAGATCGACGCCGATCCACCCACGGCCTTCGAGGCCGACGGCGAACACCTCGGGATGGCCGACCACATCCGTCTGACACCGGCTCCCGGAGCCGTCAGGGTGCTTCGGGATCCGACGTTGACCCCGACGTGACGTCGCCGCGGAGCACGACGTTGCGATACGGGTACGGGATCTCGATGCCCTCCGCGTCGAGCCGCCGCTTCATGCGCCGCAGGAACTCCCGCTTCGCCGCCCACCGCCGAGCCGGCACGGTCGCGAACACGACCCGGATCATGACGGCGGAGTCGCCCAGCTCGTTCACCCCGAGCAGCTGCGGTTCGGTGACGAAGGCTGCGGACCATTCGTCGTCCTCCGCGAGGCGACGCGCCTCGTCGGCGACGACCGCCAGTGCCTCGTCGACGTCCGCGTCGTAGCCGACGGACACGTCGATGACGACCCGGGAGAACTCCTGGGTGAGATTGGTCGCCACCCGCACCGCGCCGTTGGGAACGTAGTGGACCTTCCCATCGAGGTCCCTGAGCACCGTCACCCGGAGCCGGATCTCCTCGACGTCGCCTCCGACGCCGGCGATCTCGACGACGTCGCCGATCGCGTACTGGTTCTCCGCGATGATGAGGAACCCGGCGATCATGTCCCGGATGACGTTCTGAGCGCCGAAACCGACGGCCACCCCGACGACGGAGCCGACCGCGAGGACCGGCCCGATCGGGATACCCCAGACGGCGAAGATCGTCAGCACGACGACCGCCAGCACCGCGATCGTCACCGCGGTGCGGGCCACCGCCCACAGCGTCCGGAGACGCTGCATCCGTTCCTGGGTCTCCAAGGCCGGTTGATCGGCGAGCCGGCGTTCGGTGGCGGCCAACCATCGCCGCCCACCGTTGGTCACCACGACCCACACCGCGGCGGCGCCGACGAGCACGGCGAGCGACTGCAGCACCTGCGCGTCGATCCTGTTCCACACCGCCGCCAGATTCAGGTCGTCCATGTGTTCACGCCCCTTGCGCCCGCTCGGCCCGGAACCGTAACGCCTCGACGTACACCGACGCCAGAGCCGCCCCCAGCTCGGCCCGGCGCGTCAGATGCTCGGCGACGGCATCGACGTCGACGGCGTCGACCGACACCAGCCTCGCCGTCATCGGGTCCGCCGTCCTCCGCAGGAGCTCGAGATGCTCGCCGACCCGGTCGCGGAGATCGCGGCCCGATCGATCCTCGGGCAGGAGGCCGGTGCGCTCCCACGTCCCGAGGCCCTCGGCCATCTCACGCGCCGTCCGAGCGAGGTCGAGGGCGAGCTTGTCGACGATCACGCGCTTGGCATCGATCTTGCTCGTCAAGAACCGAGCGAGATCGTCGATGCCGAACCGCGCCGCCTCCTCGCTCGGCGCGGCGGTCGGCAGGACCGGAGGTTCCCGGTACCCGTCGCGTTCGAGGACCTCCCGGTAGTGCGCCATGAGGGTGTCGCGGTCGGCATCGGAGACCTGGTCGACCTTGTTGAGGACGAAGACGAGGCGATCCTCGTACGGAACCAGCGGGGTCAGGAACTCGCGATGCACGACGGGGTCGTTGTACTTCACCGGATCGGTGACCCACACGATGACGTCCACCCGCGGTAGGAGATCCTCGACGATCGCCCGATGCCACGACACGACGCTGTCCATGTCGGGGAGGTCGAGGATCGCCAGCGACGGCATCGTCTCGTTGTCGACGACCCGTTCGATCCCCAGGTCGACGAGGATCCGCTCGAGGACCGGGTCGTCGGCGGGACGCCAGGCGAGCGCCTCGTCGGTGTGGGGACGGAAGGCCGACACCGAGGCGATGTCACGGCCGGCGAGGGCGTTGAGGAGCGACGACTTCCCCGATCCGGTTCCCCCCACGAGCGCCACCACCACGCGGTCGGTGAGCAGCGCCCAGCGTTGACGCACCGCGGCGGCGACCCCTGCCGCCTTCCGGATCGTCTCCTTCGGAGCGATCTGGTCGGCGCGCACGACGACGAGATCGAGCTGATCGACGAGCTCCATCAGATCGCTCATCTGTCCCCCTCGAAGGGGATGCCCGCTTCCGCCGCAGCCTGCAGGGCGGCGATGTCGGGGGTGAGCCGGAAGAGCGCCGTGGGATAGGCCTCGGCGAGGATCTCGTCCGCCACGGACCGGATCCGGTCGGTGGGAAGCGTGGCCGTTCGCTCCAGATCGTCCCGGATCGGTTCGATCCGGCCCGCCAGCATGCCGCCGAACACCGCATCGAACTCGTCGGCGGCCGCCCCCCGGATGGCGTCGGCGCGGGACCCGAGCCACCAGCGCACCGTCCGCGGCATCGGCCGATCGACGTCGACGGCGAGACGCCACAGGTGGTGCCGAACACCCCGCTCGCCGAACCAGCGCAGCACCGGGAGACGCATCGCACCGACGGCGGCGTCGTCGACGGCTTGGCGCCACGCGCCGAGAGCGACGACCCCATCGTCCCCGTCGGCCTGCGGCTCGACATCGAGGCCGGCCAGGACCGCAGCAGCTTCATGGCGGACGGCGGCGTCGACCTGGGTCATCGCCTCGGACCATCGCGCCCCGGCGATGATCGGACGCAGCGCCTCGGGAACCGACCTGCGGGCGAGCTCTCGATCGATGCTCTCGATGGCCTGGCGAGCCGAGGCCGCTTCGACGTCCAGTTCGTCGGCGATGCGGCCGGCTTCGATGGCGGCGGCGTCGATGGCGGCGTCATGGCGGTAACGGCGGATCCGATCCGCGTTCTCGACCGCAAGATGCAGGAGCTCGGCGATCCCGGACGGTTCCCCCGAGATCCGGCCGGCCAGGTCCTCCGGGAGCAGGACGACGTCACGCCTGCCATGACGCTGGATCAACGCCTGGCGGAGCCGATCGGGAGGAACGCCAGGAGGGACCCGGTTGACGACGATCGTGGCGGGAACGCCGAGACGCTCGGCGATGGCGATCGCCGTCGCCGTGGCGGCGTCCGCGTACCGGGCCGCGGAGGTGACGACGAAGCACAGGTCCGAGAGGGCGACGATGCGTTCGGTGCGATCCTGATCGTGTTCGAGGGGAGGCAGGTCGATCAGCGCGATGTGATCGAACGGCGCCTCCGCCACCTCCACATCGGGAAGTTCGGCGACCTCTCGACCGGCGAGGCCGACGTCGGTGGTCGTCGGGCGGCGGATCCCCACCGCCCGGACGTCCCGGCCGACCGCCGCGTTGAACAACCGCGACTTCCCGGTTCCCGTCGGACCCGCCAGGCACACCACGAGAGGACGCTCGAGGTTCCGCTCGACGGCATCCTCCAGCGATCGGATCGTGCCGGCCGCTCCGAGGGGCAGCCGTTCGGCGGGGATCGATCCGAGGAGGTTGAGCAGCCGTTGAGCGAGGGCGACGTCGGGCATCCGGTCCGATTACAGCACACCGGCCGAGCGCACCGGAAGGGCCGGAGGGTCGCCAGGGCCGATCGTCACCGCCGATCGGCCGATCCGGGGACGTTGGAGAACAGATCGCCCGACGACAGGTCGGGCTCGCTCCTGGTCGCCAGCAACTCGAAGTCCTCGTACGGGTAGACCTCACGGACGAGATCGAGCGGCACCTGGAACCAGAACCCCTCAGGGTCGACCTGGGTTCGATGCGCCCGCAACGCGGCACGGGCGGTCTCGAGGTGATCCGAGATGTCCACCGACACGAGTCGCTTGCGGGCGTCGTTGTCGGGATCGACGAACTCGAGCCAGCGCCCGAACGGCGACTCCATCCCTCGCTCGCGCATCGCCTCGTGCAGCGTCACGATCCTCCGAGCCGTGAACGACGGGGCGTACAGATGGGTCACCGCCCACGGTGGACCGGCCTCCGGGAACCGTTCCGGGTCGGCGGCGGCCTCGAAGGCGTCCTTCATGAGCTGGTTGACGCACAGATGGTCCGGATGGGGGTAGAACTCGTGCTCGTCGTAGCCGAGGAGGACCGCCGGGCGCTCCCGACGAACGATGGCGACGAGCCGTGCGAGCACCTCGTCACAGTCGGCGTTGACCAACGCGTCGGGATGGGCGTTGTCCGGCGAGTCGGGCATCCCCGAGTCCCGGTACCCGAGGAGCACGACCTCGTCGAATCCGATGATCCGCGCCGCCTCCATCAGCTCGGCGCGCCGGACGTCGGCCAGCCGCTCCTTCACCGACGGATCGACCGCCGGATTGAGGATGTCGCCTGCCTCGCCGCCGGTGGCGGTGACCAGCACGGAACGAACGCCGCGCTCGACGTAGTGGGCGACCGTTCCGGCGCCCTTGCTGCTCTCGTCGTCGGGGTGGGCGTGGACCGCCACGAGGGTGTTGCGCATCACGTCAGGATATCGGTGCCTCGCGGCGGTCATGTCCCTTCGAGGACCGCCATGGCCGACCGGCCCTCGTCGCAGCCGGCGAGCACCGGGCAGTAGCCACACCACGGGCCCGGGCGGGCCCGCGGTGTGGCTCCTGCCCGGTGCTCGCCGGCTGCGCCGAGGGCCGGCCGGCCATGCCGGCCCCCGAAGGGACAGGACCGCCGCGCGGCACCGATAT
>JALVQZ010000238.1 GCA_027036355.1 Acidimicrobiia bacterium
CTCCATCCGGCTCCTCGCCGGCGCGAGCCCGTCCCCGTACCGCTCGTCGGCCGCGGCGCTCGCACGCCGGATGTCCCCCGAACTCCGGGAGGCCGTCCTCGCCGACCCAGACCCGGCTCGCCTCGCCGCCGTGCATCCCGGGTTCGCCGCCGCCTACGAGGACCACCTCCGGCGCTACGGGATGCGCATCCTGGGCTTCGACCTGTCGGCCAGGACCCTCCGCGAGCGACCCGACCTCGAGCTCGCCCGCATCGCCAGCCTCCCCGAGCCTGCCGATCCCACCCCGGAGGCGGAACGCCTCGCCGCCGAGCTCCGGTCCGCCCTCGACGCCGACGACGCCACCCGCTTCGACGAGCTCCTCGCCGAAGCCCGGCACACCTACCCCATCCGTGAGGAAGGGGAGGCGGTCCACGCCAAGGCGATGGGGGCGCTGCGGCGTTTCGCCCTCGAGGCCGGACGGCGGATGGTCGCCGCCGGCCACCTCGAGGATCCCGAGCACGTGGTCTTCCTCACCCTCGACGAGGCGACCTCGTGGCTCGCGGCTTCCCGCGATCTGCGGGACCTGGTCCGGACCCGCAGGGGCCAACACCTGTGGGCGCGGGGTCGCTCCCCCGAAGCGCATCTCGGCGGGGAGACGGCTCCTCCCGATCCCGACGTGTTCCCCCCGGCCATCGGTCGGTTCATGCGGGCGATCGGGCTCATCATCGCCCACGACGCCGTCCCGGCGGAACTCGAGCCGGGCGCCGACGGGGTCGCCGCCTCCCCCGGGGTCCACACCGGTCCGGCCCGGATCGTGCGCAGCGTCGACGAGTTCGCCAAGGTCCGTCCCGGCGACGTCCTGGTCGCCCCGATCACGACCTCTCCGTGGGAGGTGCTCTTCCCCCACATCGGGGCGCTCGTCACCGAAGGAGGCGGGCTCCTGTCGCATCCGGCGATCGTCGCCAGGGAGTACGCCCTGCCCGCCGTCGTGGGCTGCGAAGGGGCCACGAGCCGCTTCCGCGACGGGCAGATCCTCCGGGTGGACGGTGCCGCAGGGACCGTCCACCCGATCGAACGGCAAGCACCGACCACACGAGGGAGGAGGAAGCACCCGTGACCGACATCACGCACCCGACCGACACCACCACGGCTACGTGGATGCGTCTCGCTCGCGGCGCCGCCGCCGCCATGGTCCTGTGGGCCGTCATGGTGCACGTGACCGCCGGAATGCTGATCCCGCCCGTGCTCGTCATCGGGATCGTGTCGGCCGGATTCGTCCCGTTCCTCGGCGGGTCCCGACGGAGGCTCGGGCTCGGCGTGGCCATCTTCTACGTCCTCGCCATCGCCGGGAACCTGCCGATCCTCCTCGACGAGCTGACCCATCCCACGTCGACCCCGGCCTTCGTCCTCGCCTTGCTGTCGACCACCGCGGCGACGACGGCCGTCATCGCCGGGCTCGGCGCCTTCTTCCGATGGCCGACCTCCCCGGTCCGCGTCGTCGCCGTCGCCGCCGCGGGTGTCTTCGTGGTGGGAGTCGGCACCTCCATCGCACTGTCCTCGAGCACCGAGAAGGCCGTCGCCCTGCCCGGAGACGTGACGGTGGTCGCCGAGGACGTCTCCTTCGCCCCGGACACCATCGAGGTCGGGGGAGACGCCACCGGGATCTGGATCGAGAACCGCGACGGGATCCGCCACACCTTCACCATCGAGGAGCTCGGCGTCGACCTCGAGGTCCCGGCCCTCAAGGCCTCCCGGATCGACCTCGACGCGCCTCCGGGCACCTACGCCATCGTCTGCACCGTGCCCGGTCACGAGAACATGACCGGCACCTTGGTCGTCGAGGGTTGACGCGTCGGCGAACCCGGCGGAACACCCGGCGCGGCCCGGCAGACCAGGCGGGATCGGCCGTGCTCGGCCGGGCGTCAGGGCACGACGATCGGGATGGTCGTGTCCTGGGCGAGGTCGCCTTCCACGGGATCCCAGATGACCGAGGCGCGGACCTTCGCGCCGCGCGGGAGGTTCTCGATACGGACAACGAGGGTGGTGCCTTCGAAATGGCAGGTGGCGAAGACGTCTTCACCGTCGATGCGGGTCGTCCTCGTTGTCGTGGCGTCGTCGATCGGCAGGTCGCAGGTGTACTCGATGAAGGTCCCGTCGATCTCGACGATCACCGTCACGGAGCATCCTTCGGCGTCGGCCTCGGCGCAGCGGGCGTTGGCGTCCCCGGCGAAGGACACTCTGCATCCCGAGCCGGCGGTGCATTCGAGCTCGGTGATGTCGACCTCCGACGGAGCTTCCGCCGGGTCGGGAGCTCCCGGTCCGACCGTGACGAAGTCGTTCGTGTGATCGGCGACGATGACGGTCTCGAAGGTGCCGGCGTCTCCCCCGGTCTCACTGTCCTCGCTGTCGAGGCAGGTTGCCTCACCGGTGACTCGGGCCGCCCAGAAGGCAGGTTTCTCGGCGGAGAGCGCCTCGGCGAACTTGGTGAGCGGATCGTCCTGATGCTTGAGGCGGTCGAACACGAGTAGCCAACCGTACGCATCCGGGACCGGGCCGGACGTCGGTGTGCTGCAGGACCAGCGATGAGGTCCCTTGATCGGATCCACCCCCACGTATTCGAACGGTGCCGAGGCGAGGGGATCGAATCGCTGCAGATACCCCTCGGGCTGTGCGCTGCTGGAGAATGTCACACCGCTACCGCCTCCCAGCCTCATGTCCCAGGTAGCCTCGAACTCCTCACCCACCGCCACCTCGACCCGTGGCGGCTGGATGACCGCCGAGAAGCCGATTCCGCCACCGATGACGACGACCGAGAAGTGGGGAACCTCGACCTCGACGAAGACGTCGTCGCCCTCGCGCTTGGTGGTGGTCGCCACAGCCTCCGCCGTGTCCCCGTCGACCACCACTGCCCCGACCAGCGGAACGCCTTCGCCGGCGTCGAACTCCGACACCGGGATGGTTGCCGTGAGTGTCGCCGGATCGGAGAACTCGAGGCCGGAGGGCTGCAGATCGTAGGCGACGACGAGTCCATCGAACCCGGACAGTTCCGCCGGTGGGTCGGCACGGCTCACCGTGATGGCGGTATCGACCCCACCAGGGAGGGTCAATACGGCCCGGCCGTCGTCGCTCGTCACCGTCTGGGTGTCGTCGGTCGACGTCTGGTCGGCGGGGGCGGACGCGCCGCCTCCGGTACTGCATGCGGCCGCGAGCACCGCCACGGCCGCGAAGAGGAACGTGCGTCGCACGGTGCGCTCCTTTCGCGGACCTCGTATCGGCCCGGAGCAGGGCTCGCGCCGAGCCGCCGGTCGTGACTCTACGCGAACGATCGGTCCGATGATGG
>JALVQZ010000239.1 GCA_027036355.1 Acidimicrobiia bacterium
CTGCTTGTAGCGTTCACCCCGAGCCCTCCTTCGAGTCGTGAGTCTTGCAACCCACAGTCTCGTCGGAGGGCTCACCCCATCACACCAAACCGCCAGGGACAACGTCCCCGGTTGTCACATCTAGGGTTGACGAAGTGAGGATCGTCGGGATCGTGCTCGCAGCCGGGTCGGGGAGCCGGATGGGTCGCCCCAAGCAGCTCCTCCCCGTCGGCGGTGTGCCGATGGTGGCCCGGGTCGTCGCAGACGCCGTGGCGGCGGACCTCGACGACGTCGTCGTCGTCACCGGGCACCACGGCGAGGACGTCGAAGCGGTGCTCACCGGACGCGTGGTGACCGTCGCCAGGAACCCCGACCCCGAACGCGGCAACCTGTCGTCGCTGCGGGTCGGCCTCGAGGCGGCCGGGCCCGCCGACGCGATCGTCCTGCTGTTGGGGGACATGCCCGATGTGGGCGTCGAGGTGATCGACGCCATGGTGCGGCGATGGCGCGACGAACGGTGCTGGGCTGCCGTGGCGGAGTATCGGGGCCGGCGGGCGCATCCGCTCGTCCTGTCGGCGGCAGCCCTCGAGGGCCTCCACCGCCTCTCGGGTCCCAAGCCACTGTGGCGCTACCTCGGGGAGGAGGCTCCCGAGACGGTCGTGGCCGTGCCGTTCGATCGCCGACCCCCGGCCGACGTCGACACCCCACAGGACTACGCCCGGCTACGGGGCGCGGACCCCGCAGCAGCGCTCGGCGGCGAGCCAGGCGTGGCGAGCGAAGTCGAACGTCGGGTCGAGGGCCCAGCGGAATGCGAGCCCGTCGAGGGCGCCGAGTAGCACCTCCGCGTCGGCGACCGGGTCGGTGCCGTCGCCTGCGGCCGATCGGGCGATCGCGTCGGCGAACCGGTCGATGCGGCGACGATGATGGCGGAGGAAGTGCTCGCGGGGCTCGGCGCTGCGTAGTCCTCCGTTGACGGCGACCTGGACATAGACGCGAGCCAGCTCGGGGCGGTCCGAGAGGAACCGGATGTAGGCCTCGACGAGGTCGGTGACCGTATCCGAGCCCGCGCCGGCGGGATCCGGGTCGACCGCCGCGATGGCCTCGCCGACCACCCGCAAGACGGCGTCCTCCTTGGTCGGGAACAGGTTGTAGAAACTGCCCGACCGGATCCCGGCTCGGTCGCAGATCGCCTGCAGCGTGGTTCCCTCCAGGCCGACCTCGGCGAGCAGCTCGCGAGTGGCGTCGACGATCCGCTCCTCGGTGCGGATTCCGACCTGGTTGCGTGCCACGGGACCTCCCGGTGAGAACGAGCCGTCGTACCCTACCGCCCGTTTGGGAGAACGCTCAAGAATTGGGTATAAACTCAAAAGGGTCGTCGTGCCGATGATCGGGGAGCGGCCGCGGACCTTCGGGGGTTGCCCGTCGTACCGAGCCGCCGAACGAGCGAGAGGATGTCATGGAACACTTCAAGAGCAACATGCGGGACCTGGAGTTCAACCTCTTCGAGGCCAACCGGGTCCATGAGTACTTCGGGGAGGCGCCGTTCGATTCGTTCGATGCGGACACGGCCAGGGACGCCCTCCGTGAGGTCGACCGTCTCGCCCGGGAGGACTTCGCCGCCAGTTTCGTCGAGGCGGACCGGACGGCGCTGACGCTCGAAGACGGCACCGTGCGGCTCCCCGACGGCGTCAAGAAGAGCCTCGACGCCCTCTACGACGGCGGGTGGCATCTCCTCGGCGTGCCCCAGGAGCTCGGCGGGTTCGGCGCCCCCAACGCCCTGCGCTGGGCGGCCACCGAGCTGCTCGTCGGCGCCAACCCGGCCATCTTCCTGTACGCATCCGGTGGGCTGATGGCCGGTGTCATCGCGGAGGAAGGCACCCCCGAGCAGACGGAACGGTTCGCCAAGCCCATGGTCGAGCGCCGCTGGGGGGCGACGATGGTCCTCACCGAGCCCGACGCCGGATCGGACGTCGGCGCCGCCAAGACCAAGGCCATCCATGTCGAGGGTGACATGTGGCATCTCGAAGGGGTCAAGCGGTTCATCACCTCGGGGGAGGCCGACTACTTCGAGAACATCGTCCATCTGGTCCTCGCCCGTCCCGAGGGTGCCGGGCCCGGCACCAAGGGACTGTCGATGTTCATCGTGCCGAAGTACCTCGTCAACGACGACGGGACCCTCGGTGAGCGCAACGGCATCGTCGCCACCAACATCGAGCACAAGATGGGGATCAAGGGCTCGACCACCTGCGAGCTGACCCTCGGGATGGACCGGCCGTGTGTCGGCTACCTCGTCGGGAACGTCCACGACGGGATCCGCCAGATGTTCAAGGTGATCGAGGACGCCCGCATGCTCATCGGCGTGAAGTCGGCATCGACCCTGTCGACGGGCTACCTCAACGCCCTCGAGTACGCCAAGGAACGCACGCAAGGGGCGGACATGACCCAGATGCGGGACAAGACCGCACCGCGGGTGCCGATCATCCAGCATCCCGACGTTCGCCGGATGCTGATGTTGCAGAAGTCCTACGCCGAGGGGATGCGGGCGCTGGTCCACTACGCGGCGATGCTGCTCGACAAGGCGGTGCTGGAGCCCGACAACGACCACTGGGCCCGGCTCAACGACCTGCTGCTCCCGATGGTGAAGGGCTATTCGTCGGAGAAGGGCTATGAGATGTTGGCCCTGTCGCTGCAGACCCTCGGCGGCAACGGCTACACGATGGACTACCCGATGGAGCAGTACATCAGGGATGCCAAGATCGACACGATCTACGAGGGCACGACCGCCATCCAGGGGCTCGACCTGTTCTTCCGGAAGATCGTTCGCGATCAGGGACAGACGCTGATGAAGCTCGGTCAGGACATCCTCGCCACGGTCAAGGGCGGGCCCGAAGAGCTGGCTTCGGAACGTCAGGCCCTCGGGGAGGCCCTCGAGGACGTCCAGGCCGAAGTCGGGACCCTCGTCGGCTATGCCATGGCTTCCCAGCAGGATCCGGCCGAGATCTACAAGACCGGCTTCCACACGACCCATCTGCTGTTCAGTCTGTCGGAGGTCGTGATCGCCTGGCTGCTCGTCCGCCATGCGGAGATCGCCCTGGCGGCACTCGACGGAGCCTCCGATACGGACCGCGCCTTCTACGAGGGGAAGATCGCGTCGGCTCGGTTCTTCGTCGCCAACGTGCTGCCGCAGGTGAAACTGCGCCGGCAACTCGCCGAGGCGGAGGACGCGGCGCTCATGGAACTCGGGACCGATCGCTTCTGACGCGACCGGTCGGACGGCAGGAAGGGGGCGGGCAGAGCCCGCCCCCTTCCTCGTGCTCGGGTCGTCCGGCTCAGCT
>JALVQZ010000240.1 GCA_027036355.1 Acidimicrobiia bacterium
CTCTTCGCCGACCCCGCCTACCCCCACCGGGGGACGGTGGCCGCCGACCTCTGGCGACGGCCACCGTCCCGGTTCGTCGCCTCCTTCCTCGGCCTGGAGAACGTCTTCGACGTCACCACCCATGATGACGCCGTCACCACCGGATGGCTCACGATCCCGGTACCGGCGTCGCTCGCCCGCCCGGTGGCGATCGCCATCCCCCCCGAGCACGTCGTCATCGACCCGGCAGGTGAGCTCGAGGGAACGGTCGTCGAAGCCCGGTTCCGGGGTGGGAGCTACCTCGTCCGGATCGCCGTCGCCGGCGGCACCGAGCTGACCGCCGACACCCGCGATGCGCCGCCGCCCGGCACACCCGTGAGGCTCCGGATCGACCCCGAGGCCGTGGCGCTCCTTCCCCGGTGAGGTCCCGTCAGCCGACGAGCTCCTCGGTGTAGACGACCCGGCCGAACCCGGCCCCGATCGTCAGCGCCGAATAGCGCGAGATCTCCCGGGCGCGGTAGACCTGATGGTTGGCCGCCACGATGTCGAACGTGTGCATGGCGTCGATGACGAACAGCAGGTCGTAACCCAGATCGGAACCGTGCCTGGCGGTCGTCTCACAGCACATGTTCGTCTGGATGCCGCACACCGCGATCCCGGCGATGCGGTGCTCCTGGAGCCACGCGTGGAGATCCGGCTCGCCGAGGAACGCGGAGTGGACGGACTTCGTCACCAACAGGTCCGGCGAACCTCCGACGACGTCCTTGAACGCGTTTCCCGGCTTCCCTGGATACAGCGGGGAGGCCGGTTCGGTGGAATCGTGCCGGACGTAGACGGTCGGCCAGCCGTGCTCGCGCCACGCGGCGATGAGCCGCCCGATGTTCGTCTCACATTCCGGATTGTTCCGCGGACCCCAGTAGGTCTCGTCGTCGAATCCCTTCTGGACGTCCACAACGACGAGCGCCGTGCTGTCTGTCCATGCCGTCACGTGATCCTCCCGGCTCGCCGGTGGTCCACGCTAGCGACTCTCCCGTCCGGCGCACGCGATCACACCGGCGGCCGGACCCCGAAGCCGGGACGCTCGATGGGCATCCTGACCATGTTGCCCCATTCCGTCCACGAGCCGTCGTAGTTGCGAACCTCGGGGAAACCGAGCAGGTGATGCAACACGAACCACGTGTGGGCCGAGCGCTCCCCGATCCGGCAGTAGGCGATAACGGGCTCGTCGGGCCGAAGCCCCGCCTCGCCGTGGTAGATGGCCCGCAACTCGTCGGCGGACCGGAACGTACCGTCGTCGTTGGCGGCTCGTTTCCACGGCACGTTCTCGGCTCGGGGGATGTGCCCTCCCCGAAGCGCCCCCTCTTGGGGATACCCCGGCATGTGGAGCAGCTCGCCTCGGTACTCCTCGGGCGAGCGCACGTCGATGAGGGCGCCCCCCGCCTCGACATGGGCGAGAACGTCCTCGCGGAACGCCCGGATCGGGGCGTCGTCCCGCTCGACGACCGGATAGGTCGACGGGGACCGTTCGGGGACCTCGCGGGTCATCGGTCGGTCCTCGGCGATCCACTTCTGCCGCCCCCCGTCGAGGAGCACGACCTTCGGGTGCCCGAAGAGCGTGAACACCCACAGGGCGTAGGCCGCCCACCAGTTGAAGTTGTCGCCGTAGAAGACGACCGTGTCCTCCCTCGAGATGCCCTTCGACGACATCAACGCGGCGAACGCCTCCGCGTCCACGTAGTCCCTGGTCACCGGATCGTTGAGGTCGTCCTGCCAGTCGATCTTGACCGCCCCCGGGATATGCCCGGTCTCGTACAGCAGCACGTCCTCGTCGGATTCGACCACGACGATCCCCGGATCGTCCCGATGCTCGGCCAGCCATCCGGTGGACACGACCATCCCCGGATGGGCGTACCCTGCGAACTTGGGATCGCCGTTGGTCTCGGTCATCGCATCCTCCTCGTCGGCGCCGCCTCCCGAATTCTCACTACCGTCATAGTAGTTATCATCCGGCCGGTGAGAACCCCCGACGACCGACTCCCCCCGAAGCTCGCTCGCCTCGTCGATCTGTTCGCCGGGGCTCCCAAGAACGTCAAGGTCCAAGCCCTCGTCGACTACTCGGACCGTCTCCCGCCGCCGCCCCCCGAGATGGTCGGATCGGCGGAACTCGAGCAGGTCCACGAATGCCAGACCCCGTTCTTCGTCGCGGTGGAACCGGCCCCGGACGGCACGGTGCATCTCGTCTTCGACGTGCCCCGCGAGTCACCGACGATCCGCGGGTACGCCGGGATCCTCGCCGAAGGCCTCGAGGGCGCGACCCCGTCCGAGATCCTCGCCATCCCCGACGACTTCTACCTCCAGATGGGCCTCGACGAGGTCCTCACCCCGCTACGACTTCGGGGGATGGGCGCCGTGCTGCGAGCGATCAAGCATCAGGCGCGCGAACGCACGACCTGACCGCGTCACGAGAACAACCGGGGACCCAGCTTGGCGAACTCGTCCTGCGCGGAGAACGGCACGATGTATCCGTCCTCGTCACGGATGTCGGACAGGTGCGCCGCCACGTCCTCGACGGTGAGCATCCCGTCTTCGTCGGGATGCTTGAAGTAGCCGTCGCACAATCCGATGAAGATCCGGCTCACGGATCCTCCGCCCACCGACCAGATCTCGCCGGTCAACTCGCACGCCTCCGAACACAGGTACGCGACCGCAGGCGCGACCGCCTTCGGCTCCAGCTTGTCGGCCATCTCCCCCAGCAGCTCCTCGGTCATGCGGGTCTTGGCGATCGGGGCGATCGCGTTGACCTTGATCCCGTACTTGGCGCCCTCCAGCTTGAGGACGTTCATGAGGCCGATCAAGCCCGCCTTCGCCGCCCCGTAGTTCGACTGCCCGAAGTTCCCGAACAGACCCGAACCCGATGACGTGAACACGATCCGGCCGTACCCCTGCTCCTTCATCTTGCGGAACGCGGGTCGGGTCACGTAGAACGCCCCTTCGAGATGCACCGCCAGGACCGAACGGAGATCCTCCCATTCGAGGTTCGCGAAGGACCGGTCCCGGAGGATGCCGGCGTTGTTGACCACGATGTCGATGCGACCGAACTCGTCGAGGGCCTTCTGCACCATCGCCTCGCCGCCCTCGGGAGTCGCCACCGACGAGTAGTCGGCGACCGCCACACCACCGTCCGCAACGATCTCGGCCACCACGTGATCGGCTGCCGCCGCGTCCGAACCTTCGCCATGGACGCTGCCGCCGACATCGTTGACGACCACCGCCGCCCCCCGCGCCGCGAGGAGCTTGGCGTGCTCCCGCC
>JALVQZ010000241.1 GCA_027036355.1 Acidimicrobiia bacterium
CTTCACATTACCGCGACGGGGAAGGGCGGTTCCCGCCTCGATGGGATCGTCGAGGCCGTTGGTACCCTGTCGAACGATCGCACCGAGGAGGACCGATGACCACGCCCACGATCCAGGAGGCCGTCGCCGAGATCCGGCCCGACGGCCGCCCCTACATCGACGGAGAGCACGTCGACCCGGCCTCCGACCGGACGTTCGACGACCGGACCCCGATCACCGGAGAAGCCGTCGCCGAGGTCGCAGCCGGTGGCCCCGAGGACGTCGACCGAGCCGTCGCCGCGGCCCGCTCCGCCTTCGAGGACGGCCGCTGGCGGGACCTGGCCCCCCGTGCCCGCGGCCAGGCCCTCGTCCGTCTCGCCGACCTGCTGGTCGAACACGGCGATGAGCTCGCCTTGCTGACGACCCTCGACATGGGCAAGCCGATCCGGTACTCGTCGAAGGTCGACCTCGTCCAGGCCGAGATCAGCTACCGCTGGTACGGCGAGGCTGCCGACAAGCTGTACGACGCGATCAGCCCCACCGGTCCCGACGCCCTCGGCCTCATCACCAGGGAGCCCGTCGGGGTCGTCGGAGCGATCACCCCGTGGAACTTCCCGCTCATGATCGATGCATGGAAGCTCGCTCCGGCCCTCGTCGCGGGGAACTCCGTCGTCCTCAAGCCGGCCGAGCAATCACCCCTCGTCGCCCTCCGGGTCGCCGAGCTGGCGACCGAAGCCGGCATCCCACCGGGCGTGCTGAACGTCGTCCCCGGCTTCGGGGAGGACGCCGGCGAGGCCCTGGCGCTGCACGGCGACGTCGACGCCATCACGTTCACCGGCTCGACACCGGTCGGCAAGCTGCTCCTCCAGTACGCCGGACGATCGAACATGAAGCGGGTGTCGCTCGAAACGGGCGGGAAGACCCCCAACATCGTGTTCGCCGACGCCCCGGACCTCGATTTCGCCCTCTCCGCGATCGGGTTCTCGATCTTCTGGAACACCGGCGAGATGTGCGTCGCCGGATCGCGGCTCCTCGTCCAGCGCGAGATCCTCGACGCGGCGATCGACAAAGCCAAGGAGCTCGCCGCCGCCTGGCGACCGGGGAACCCCCTGGACCCGAAGACCAAGGCCGGACCGGTCGTCGACGCCGAACAGCTCGACCGGGTGCTCGGCTACGTCGACACCGGCGTCGCCGAAGGTGCCGAGCTGGTCGCCGGCGGCCGGCGCATCCTGGAGGAGACCGGCGGTTTCTACGTCGAGCCCACGGTCTTCTCCGAGGTCCGCAACGACATGACCATCGCCCAGGAGGAGATCTTCGGTCCGGTCCTCGCCATCATCCCCTTCGACGACGAAGACGAGGCCCTGCGCATCGCCAACGACACTCGCTACGGGCTGTCGGCGGCGGTGTGGACCGGCGACCTGGCCAGGGCCCATCGCATGGCCAGGCGGCTGCGGGCCGGCACGGTGTGGATCAACAACTTCGATCAGGCCGACATCACCGCACCCTTCGGCGGGTTCAAGGAGTCGGGCTTCGGGGGCAAGGACAAGGGCATCCACGCCCTCGACAAGTACACGAACGTCAAGACGACCTGGATCAACCTCGGCCGCGGCGGCCGCTGAGGCCCAGCTCGGCGAACCCAGGGTTCGCGGCGCCCTCACAGGGCTCCCACAACCCTGGGTTCCCAGCGCCCGCCGAACTCTGGGCTGGCGAAGCCCTCACAGGGCTCCCACAACCCTGGGTTCGCAGCGCCCTCAGGGGGCTCCCACAACCCTGGGTTCGCGGGTCCGGACGCGAGGAAGGGCCCGGGATCGCTCCCGGGCCCTTCCGACGAACGGGGTTCGTTCAGCGGCGGGGCTTGGCCACGTTCACCGTGAGCTGCCGACCATCGAGGTCGGAACCGTTCATGGCGCTGATGGCGGCCTGGGCCGCATCGTCGTTCGCCATCTCGACGAACCCGAAACCGCGGGAGCGGCCGGTGTCGCGATCGGTGATGACGACGGCGTCGACGACCTCACCGAACTCACCGAAAACGGTGCGGAGGTGGGCGGCGTCGCTGGAGAAGGGAAGGTTCCCTACGTAGAGCTTGCTGGACATTGCTGTTCGCTCCTTGGAGCTTGGACCGTCGTTGACAACGCCCCGTGGGTTACGCACTCCGGAACCATGCCCGAGGGAGATCGGGACGGCACCGGAGCCCCACGGCGACTTCACCCGACGGAACGAAGGAGCGAAGAGGCGCCGCACGCTGAGCCGTGCGCTGCACCGGAGTCTACGCCACCGGCGTCGGTACCGGGCGGATCTCCGGATCGGCCCTTGACGCCACCGACCAGCCGTGCTTCACTCTCGGGCACAACGCGCTCATCCAGAGCGGTCGAGGGACAGGCCCGATGACGCCGCGGCAACCGACGGAAACGCACGGTGCCAACGCCTGAACGATGAGACGCCGACGGCGGACCCCCGCCCGAGGCGCTCGACGAGCGCACGGACGACGAGGAGACCGCCGATGCCGACACGACGACACCCCATCACCCCGCCGATCCCTTCGCGCTCGATGGCGATGATGCCCAGCTCCCGGGTGGCCTCCCCGGGCGCGGCATCCCGCCGTTCCTGACGAACGCCACCACCCGGGAGGAACCCGCGGCGTTCGGTACCCATGCCGAGCATGTAGCGAAGGAGCCACCACCATGACCATCACGACCAAGCTCAACGACGTCGACCTCGACACGGTCGGGACCCTCGTCGAGACCATCCAGGCCGATCCGACCCGGGCCGCCACCACCTGGCACGCCACCGCCACGTGGAGCGGCGCGTTCCGTTCGGAGGTGACCATCCGGGACTTCGACCCGGTCGCCTCCGACGAGCCGGCGGCCCTCGGCGGCACCGACACGGCGCCCAACCCCGTCGAGCAGCTCCTCGGCGCCCTGGGCAACTGCCTGGTCGTCGGCTACGCCGTCAACGCGGCCGCAGCGGGGATCGAGCTCCGCGACCTTCGGGTCGACATCGAAGGGGATCTCGACCTGACGACGTTCCTCGGCCTGGGCGGGAACCACGCCGGCTACGACGACATCCGGGTCACGGTCGCCATCGACGCCGACGCCGACGCCGACGCCCTGCACCGTCTCCACGAGCGGGTGATCGCCACCTCCCCGGTGGCCCACACCCTGCAACGGCCGATCCCCGTCGAGGTCGCGCTGACGTCGACCTGAACGCCGACCGAGCGGCGGTCCGGGTGCGATGACCGCCCCGGACCGCCGCCCCCGCGCGCGTCGGAGCGGACGCCCCGATGCGCCCTGATGGAGCCGACCCACG
>JALVQZ010000242.1 GCA_027036355.1 Acidimicrobiia bacterium
GTCTACGTGGTCGTGCCCGCCGCCGGTGGCGACCTCGAACCCACCGCCGGCGTCGGGCACGACCACGTAGACCACGTCGGGCGGGCCGGTCGCCACCTCGAGGTAGGGGTCGTTCCTCGCGAAGTCGGTGAAGATGTCGGCGACCAGCGGCGACGGGTCCGGCTCGAAGGCCGAGGGCGCCGTCATGAACTCGATCTGCTCGAGTGAGCCGCCGATGGATCCGAGCCAGTCGTTGTCGTCGGCCGAGATCGGACGTCCGGCCAGCTCGTCACCGGCGATCCTCGCCAGACGGTCGAGCATCGCGATGAGCTGGTCGACCGCGACCCGGCTGTCGTTGGTCGGGTCGTCGTCGTAGAGGTTCTCCTCGTCGGACTCGGCGGCCATCAACTCGCCCGAGACGAGCCCGTCACGCAGCATGCGAGCCAGCGCCGCGAAGCGGCCGAACGTGACCGGATCGGGTTCCACCCAATGGAGAGGCGGGACCTGATCGGGAGGGCCCTCGCCCTCGGCGAAGCCCTGCTTGGCGTACAAGATCGTGTCGTGCTTCAGCTCGGTGAACGACCCGAGGCCCGTGTCGAGATCCTTGGCCGCCCAGGCGTCGGTGCGCATCAGGGGCGGATAGACGTCGAGGTCCTTCGACGCCCACACCGCCTGCAGGGCGTACAGCCACCCGTCGTAGACGGTCCGGCCCCAGTCGTCGATCGTGCGTCCATCGACGTCCGCCGCCAGCTCGGCCACCGTCTCGCCGTAGCCGGGGAACGCGGACGCCTCCGGCGCCTGCACCTCGGCAGCCAGGTCATCACCGAACACCGACGCCACGTCGAGGGAACTGGGGCTCGTGCGGTCGGGAACCGACGGATGGGTGAGCTGATCGAGGATCCAGGCGTCGAGGACGAACCGGGGTCCCATCACTCGGGCCGACGGCACCTCCGGGTCGATCTCGACCGGCCGCACCGTCCGCAGCCGGTCGCCGACGTCCGCGACGAGCGCCGGGTCGGCCAGCGACTCGGGATCCTGCAGCGCCTCGCCGGCAGCGGCCGCCGCCTCGAAAGGCGTGTAGTCGTCGGCGGTGCCGACCAGGAACACCGTCGGGTCGTAGATCGTCGCCCAATCGGTCGCCAGCCCCGGATCGGCCACGATCGGACGGAACACCAGCAGACCGACCCGCAGCATGTCGGGATCGTCGATCGAGAAACCGACACCGCCGAGCACGGACATGCCCTTGAAGTAGCGGGTCAGGTCATCGGACGCCGTGTAGTGCCCACGCGGGGTCATCAGACTGTAGTCGACGCAGCCGGAGCGATCCTCCGGCGAGCAGACGCCTCCGACGGTCGGTGACGTCGACACGTCGGTGTGGGCCTCGACGAGGGCGACCTCCTCACGGGCCCGTTCTCCGATCGGGCCCACGTCGACGCCGGTCACCGTGGCCGCCGCCTCCCAGAACTCCTGGGCCCGCATGGCGGCGTCCGCCCCCTCCGTTCCTCGCAACGACTCCGCCTGGGCGCGGGCGGCCTCGACGGCGTTGGCGAGGAACCGCTCGAGAACCGGCAGCAGTCGCTGTTCCTCGGCGTCGCGGAGCACCTTGTCGAACACCAGATGCCACGCGTGCGCCGCCATGTCGGTCGTCACGAACGCCGCCGTGCCCTCGTACTCGACCCGGTGGATGTACACCGCGGACCATTGCGAAGGCTGGGCGAGCCAATCCCGGGAGAACCCGGCCTGCGGCTCGACGGCGATCCAGTTGCGTTCCAGGACGGCCCGGAACTCGGCGGGCACCGTGTCGAGGTACGTGACGTCGTCGAGTGTCCTCGGCCAGGCAGGGCCGGGCCACGATCCCTCCGAGAGCAAGGGAACCTCCTCGAGCGTCGCCTCGAAGGCCGACGCCGGCCGACCGGCGATCACCGGCACCATCGTGGTGGAGGTCGTCGTAGTGGACGTGCTGGTCGACGTCGACGTGGTCGTCGTCGGGGCGGGAGGTGGGGCGGTCGTGGACGTCGTGGCCGGGGAACCTCCCGAAGTGCACCCGGCAACGATCGTCACGAGGGCCGCGAGAACGGTGAGCCTTCGCATGATCGCCTCCGATCGCCGCCGCGGGGACGGCACCGCGATCGTCCCTCGCCGGGGCCGGCCGGGACAGGGGCGAAAGTCCCCCACCCGTCCGGTATCGGCCGGCGGCTCTCAACGGGCAGTGAGCGAATCACGCACCGCCTCGGCCGCCGGGGTGACATGGGTCGGGTTCCAAGCGACGGCGATCTCGGCGTCGGAGATGTCGACGATCGGGACGAACACCACCCCGGTGGGACGGTAGAACTCGGCCACCGACGACGAGGTGATGCACATCGCCCCGCCCCGAGCGACGACCTCGAGCATCTCCTCGACGCTGTGCACCATCGGGCCCCAGATCGGTGAGCGGCCGCCCGGACGCGGGTCGACGCACCAGAAGTCGCGGTGGGTGGGGAGATCCACGATCGGCTCGTCGTCCACTTCCCGGATCGACAGCTCCTCACGAGCAGCCAGCGGATGGGCGGCAGGGAAGCCGGCGACCCTCGGCTCGCGCCACACGACCACGTACTCGGCCGCCGGCGAGCCGATCGGCAGGGCCAGCACGCACAGGTCGACCTCGCCGGCCGCCAGGACCTCGTCTCGTCGAACCCAATCGACCCGGCGCAGCTCCACCGGCGAGTCCACCTCTCCCAACCGCGCCGACACCGCCGCCGGAAGCGGCGGCACGAACCCGAGCCTGACCACCCCGGCCTCGGCCCGGGCCGCTTGGCGAGTGGCGGCCACGAGCCGTTCCGCCCGCTCGAGCAACGCCCGAGCCTCGGTGGCGAAGGTCTCCCCGGCCCGGGTGAGCCGGATCCCCCGCCCGTCCCGCTGCAGGAGGGCCACCCCGACGAGCCGCTCCAGACGCCGGACCTGCTTGGTCAAGCCCGGTTGGGACAGATGGAGGCGATCGGCAGCTCGGCCGATGTGCTCCTCCTCGGCGACCACGACGAAGGCCCGAGCAAGACGGAGATCGAGATCCATGACGCCAGGTTATCGATTCTCACCGGAATGCCAATGGACGCAGGGCGCATGCCGATGCATGATGAACACGAGCCGTCATGGGAGGCCTGCCGTGGAGATGCCCGAGTTCCGCACCCGAGCCCGCCAGATCGTCGAAGACCCCACGCTCACGTTCCACCAGCGACGTCACCACCTCGCCTACCTCGCCGAGAACGCCCTCGAGTACCCGCCCCTGTCCGACGCCGCCGCCGAGGCCCTCGAGAAACGCGTCATCTGTGACCTGTACGAAGGCGCCGCCCCCTACCGGGCCCGCTACATCCTCCCCGACTACGCCAAGGCCCTGCGCCAGGGCTCCGCGTTCCTCGAACTCGACCCGCCACAGGATCTCGACGACGCACTGACCTTCCTCCTCATCCTCTACGCCCACGTCCCCTCCATCACCGCATACCCCGTCTACTTCGGCGATCTCGACAAGCTCCTCGTCCCCTTCGTCGACGGCATCTCCGACGAACACCTCTACCGGTCACTGCGCCGCTTCTGGCTGGCTCTCGACCGGATGTTCCCCGACGCCTTCGCCCACATGGACCTCGGCCCGCGCGACGGACGCATCATCCGCACGATCTTCCGCATCGAACGGGAACTCGAGCAGGTCGTCCCCAACCTGACGTTCAAGATCGACCCGGAGGTGACCCCCGACGACCTGATCCGAGACGCCGTCGAGACCGTCTTCGTCAACGGCAAGCCGCACTTCGTCAACCACCCGCTCATGGTCCGCGACCTCGGCGAGGAGTACGCGGCGGTGAGCTGCTACAACTCGCTCAAGATCGGCGGCGGCTCCCACACCCTCGTCCGACTCAACCTCAAGGAGGTCGCCCTCCGCCACCAGGGCACCCTGGAGGACTTCTTCACCGACACGCTGCCCCGGTACGCCGAGCTGACCGCCGAGATCATCGAAGCCCGCATCCGCTACCTCGTGGAAGAAGCCCGCTTCTACGACCACGACTTCCTCGCCGCCGAAGGCCTCATCTCCCTCGACCGGTTCTCGGCGATGTACGGCGTCTACGGTCTCGCCGAAGCCGTCGACCTGCTCATGGAGCACCAGGGCAAGGACGGCCGCTACGGCCACGACCCCGAAGCCAACGACCTGTCCTACCGCATCACCCGGGCGCTCAAGGCATTCGTGAACGACCGTCCCATGCCGTACTGCGAAGGCAACGCCGGTCGCTGCTTCCTCCACTCCCAGTCCGGGATCGACTCGGACCTCGACGTCACCGCCGGCACCCGGATCCCGATCGGCGACGAGCCCGAGATGTTCGAGCACATCGTCGCCGTCACGCCACACCACGATCTGTTCGACGCCGGGGTGTCCGACATCTTCCACGTCGAAGACACCGCCCGACGCAACCCCCAGGCCATGGTCGACATCATCCGCGGCGCCCTCGGGGGCGGCATGCGGGACTTCACCTTCAACCTGGCCACCAACGGGTTCATCCGTATCACCGGGTACCTGGTCCGCAAGTCCGACATCGAAGGATTCGACGCCCACGGCGCCCGCCACGGGTCGACGACCTTCGCCGCCGGGTCCGTGAAGAACTCCCACGTCACCGAACGCAACGTCAAGCGGGTGATCGCACGTGAGCTCACGCCGCGGCCTGGTCGATAGGACGCTCCGGTTCTCGACCGTCGACGGGCCGGGCAACCGCTTCGTCGTGTTCATGCAGGGATGCAACTTCAACTGCATCGGCTGCCACAACCCGTACACGATCTCGGAATGCAACTCGTGCGGCCTGTGTGTCGATCCGTGCCCCGAGAACGCCCTGTCCCTCGACGAGGACCATCGCGTCGTGGTCGATCGGGTCGCCTGCACCGGATGTGAGGTCTGCATCGACGTCTGTCCGTACGACTCGACGCCGCTCGCCGAGGACCTCGACGTCGACGAGCTCGTCGCTCGCATCCGCGAAACGGCCCCGTTCCTGTCCGGCGTGACCGTCTCGGGCGGGGAAGCGACGCTGCAGGCGCACTTCGTCGCGGAGCTCTTCGGCCGGCTCCGGGCCGACGACGAACTGTCCCACCTGACGACGCTGGTCGACTCGAACGGATCCGCCCCCCGGGAGGTCTGGGACCTGCTGATGCCGGTCATGGACGGCGCCATGATCGACCTCAAGGCTCTCGACCCCGACACGCACGTACGCCTCACGGGCCGAACCAACACGGCGGTGCTCGACTCGATCCGCTACCTCGCCGCGGCAGGCAAGCTCCATGAGGTGCGGCTCCTGATCGTCCCCGGCTACAACGACGACCCGGCGACGATGGAGCGCACCCTCGCGTGGCTTCGGGATGTCGATCCGGACATGGCGATCAAGGTCATCGGCTTCCGCGTCCACGGCATCCGACCCGAGATGTCGTGGCTCACCGACGCCGACCCCGACCGGATCGCCGACCTCGCCGACCTGGCCACCTCGGCCGGCTTCCGCGACGTGATCGTCGTGTGAGCTCCCACCCGGACCGCCGGTCGAGACCACGAGCGGCCGCGACCCGGTACCCGGCGCCGCGTTCGCCGCTCACGGGTACCGCAGGCCGGCACCCCGGCGGGACGAGCCCCCGCCGGTACAATGGGTGGTCATGACCCCCGACACCTCGCGCATCTCGTTCACCCTCAACGGCCGGTCGGTGCGGGTCCGCTCGGACCATCCGCATCTCCTCGCCGCCCTGCGCGAAGAACTCGGTGTCACCTCCGCCAAGGACGGCTGCGCCCCGTCGGGGCAATGCGGCTGCTGCACGGTGCTCGTGGACGGGAAGGCGAGGGTCTCGTGTCAGACCTCCCTGGACAAGGCGGCCGGCGCCGAGATCGTCACCCTCGAAGGGTTCGACGAGACCGAACGCGACCACTACGCCCGCGCCTTCGCCTCGACCGGGGCCCTGCAATGCGGCTTCTGCACCCCAGGGATCCTCGTTCGGGCCAAGGCCCTCGTCGACGCGAAGGGCCCCGATCTCGATCGGCGCACGATCGAGAGCCGCCTCGGCGCCCACCTGTGCCGCTGCACCGGCTACACCAAGATCGTCGAAGCCATCGAGCTGATCGCCTCGGGTGAACCCGTCGGCGACGACTCCCTACCCCATGGCATCGGCAAACGCGGCGCCAAGTACGAGGCGAAGCCCCTCGCGCTCGGCGACCGCGGCTACGTCGACGATCTTCGGGTACCAGGGATGCTGCACGCGGCGCTCCGCCTCACCGACCATGCGAGGGCCGACATCGTGGCGATCGACACCGCGCCGGCCCTGTCCATGCCCGGCGTCGTCGCGGTCTACACGGCCGCCGACATCCCCGGCGACCGACGGGTGGGGATCATCCACCGCGACTGGCCCGTGATGATCCCCGAAGGCGGACGCACCTCCTACCTGGGGGACGTCCTGGCCGTCGTCGTCGCCGGATCCGTGGCCCAGGCCAGAGCGGCCGCCGAGGCCGTCGACGTGACCTACGACGTGCATCGACCCCTCGTCGACGTCGACGAAGCCCTGACGACCGGCGAGAACGCGGTGTGGGAGCTCGACGGCAACCTCCTGTCGCGCTCGGCGTACCGCCGAGGCGACGTCGACGACGCGCTGGCCGGATCCCCCCATGTGGTCCACGAGACGTTCGAGACCCAGCGGGTCGAACATGCCTTCCTCGAACCCGAATCCACCTTGGCGGTCCCCACCGACGACGGGGGCCTCCACGTGTACTCGGGTGGACAGGGCGTCTGGGACGACCGCGATCAGATCGCCGCCGTGCTCGACATCGACCCACGACGCATCACCGTCGAACTCGTCTCCAACGGCGGCGCCTTCGGAGGGAAGGAGGACCTCTCCAACCAGGCCCACACGGCCCTCGCCGCGTGGAAGACCGGCCGCCCCGTCAAGTGCACGCTCACCCGCGAGCAGTCCTTCCTCATGCATGCCAAGCGCCACCCGATCCGCACCGAGATCTGGGCCGGTTGTGACGAGGACGGACGGCTCACCGCGGTGAGAGCACGCATGATCGGCGACTCCGGTCCGTACGCGTCGGTCGGCATGAAGGTCCTCGAGCGAGCCGCCGGGCATGCCACCGGCCCCTATCGGGTCCCCAACGTCGACGTCGAAGCGCTCGCGGTCCGTACCAACAACCCGGTGTGTGGGGCGTTCCGCGGCTTCGGGGCCAACCAGGCCCAGTTCGCCATGGAAGGCGTCATGGATCGCCTCGCCGCCGAGGTGGGCATCGACGGCTGGGAGATGCGCAACCGCAACGTCGTCCGTCCCGGCGACGAATGGGGCCCCGGGCAGATCATGGACGACGGCGCCGCCGGAGCCCGGATGTGCTTGGAGGCGGTCAAACCCCACTACGACGCCGCCCGGGCCGCAGGCAAAGCCGTCGGTCTCGGCCTGGCCCTCAAGAACTCGGGTCTGGGCAACGGGTTCCGGGAGGTGGCCAAGGCCGTCGTTCGGTTCGTCGACGACGGCACCATCGAGGTCCGCCACGCGTGGACCGAGATGGGCCAGGGAGTCCACACGGTGGCGCTCCAGGTCGCGGCCGAAGAGCTCGGCGTCCCGCCGGACAGGATCCGGGTGATCGTCGACACCACCCGCGAGCTCGGCGGCGGCCAGACCACCGGGTCCCGGGGGACGCTGATGGCGGCCGGTTCGGTCGCCGACGCCTGCCGGGCCGCCATCGAGGGTGGGCGCCGGCCCGGCGTCGACTACCACGGCGAGTACGTGATCGACTGGACGAACTCGCTCGACGACGACGTCGAGCATCCCATCATCCACTCGGCGTTCGGGTACGCCGCCCAGGTCGTCATCGCCGACCCGGAGACCGGCGGCATCGAGCGGGTGATCGCCGCCCACGACGTCGGTCGGGCCATCAACCCGCTCCTGTGCGAAGGACAGGTCGAAGGGGCCGTGCACATGGGGCTCGGATATGCGCTGACCGAGGAGTTCCCCACCGACGCGGAAGGCAGACCGACGAACATGACCCTGCGTTCCCTCGGGATCATCCGGCCCAAGGACATGCCGGAAGTGGACGTGATCCTCGTCGAGTCCCCCCAGCCGCGGTCGCCCTACGGGATCAAGGGGGTCGGGGAGATCGGCTTGGTTCCCACCGCCGGCGCGGTCGCCGCCGCGCTCTATGCCGCCGACGGTCGATGGCGGACCCGATTGCCCATGCAGGTCCACGAGCCCGCCACCGCGAGCTGACGGTCGCCTGCCTCGGCGACATCACGGCCGCCGGAACACCGACCCTCGGCCCGGACGTGATGCGGCGATCCGCCGCGGGTCACCTCGACTCGTTGATCGTCACGCAGGCGCCGTCGAACTGGTCCGACCCTCCCTGCAGCGTGAAGCAGTCGCTCACGCTGATGGCGGTCGCGCCGTCGGCGAAGAAGACGCTGCGCTGGGTCCCGGCGTCACCTGCCGAGAACGTCGACTCGCTCCGGGACCATTCCGTGCCCGTCCCGTCGGTCCAGTCGTCGTAGAAGGCGACGATCTCCTCGTAGCGGTCGCGGGGATAGATCAACGACACGAACACGTAGGAACCGTCGCTGCCCGTCTGGGTCGCGCTCCCGCCGTCGGGAACCGGGATCGTGAGCCCATCGGGAAGCGGGATGTCGCTGCCGATGTTGAGCGACGAGCCGTCTTCGCCTTCGACCGAGATGTTCACCGACCCGTCGTCGCTCACGTCGATGTCGACGTCTCCGCCGCCTTGGGCTTCGAGCGCCTTCTCCGTGGCCGTCTCGGCCAGCTTCTCCGCAGCCGCACCGCACGCGGTCGCCAGCAACGCCACCAGGCCGATCACGACCCACCATCTCCGCTTCATCGTCGGTCCCCCTTCTCGAGATCGGTCCCGTACCGTTCAACCTACTCGATAGCTCCGCGGCGGTGGAGATACATCGACCTCGTCGCCGCCGACGCCCGGGGCGATCTCCGACCGCCCGAGCCGAGACCGTCGCTGCGTCCCTCACCGTCGACGGGAGGTCGAGGGTTCGGTCGGCGAGCCTTCGGGCCCCGCCGGATCGCCCCCGCACTAGTCCGTCCGACCCATTTCGAGATGCTCCTTCATCATCGACTCGCAACGGCCGAGGACGTAGGGACCGGACATCATCCATGTAGGGAGGGGAACCCTTGCACTTCCGTCAGCTCACGCTGCTCGCCGTCGTCTTCTCGATCGTGGCCGCGATCGCCGCCCCCTCCGCGGCCGCCACCACGACCGTCGATACCGACCGCGACCCGCTCCCCTCGCCCGTCCTCACCGTTGCCTGCGAGGAAGGAGCCGTCACCCTCGACGGCGCCGCGACCGACGTCTCCTGCGACGACGAGGGTGCTCTCGAGCTCCGCACCGACCCGGCGATCACCACCCTCATCCTCGACGACCCGACGATCGGCACCCTCGATGTGCGGGCCCCCGGGTCGATCACCGTCACCGGCGCCGTCGCGGCCGAGACCATCCGGATCGAGGCCGGGGACCTGCAGGTGACCGGTGCGCTGGCGGCCGACACGATCACCCTCTCCAGCCCCAACCAGATCTCCGTGGCGGGCTCCCTCTCCGCGGCCGACACCGTCGATGTGTTCGCGGCGATCGTCGGCATCGCCCTCCGCCCGACCAGCACCATCGACGCGCCGACGATCGTCGTCCGCGGCGGCAACGTCTCGGCGGCAGGCGCGATCAGCGGCGACACCGTCGCCCTCACCTCCCCGGCCTCGGGAGAGACGATCGTCACCGGCACCATCACCGCACCAGGCGGACGCATCGTCATCGACGGCGCCGCCGTCGATGACGATGCGTC
>JALVQZ010000243.1 GCA_027036355.1 Acidimicrobiia bacterium
GTGGATCGTCATCGGGTTCTTCCTCTACCGGCCGCCCGCCGGCTACCTGGTGGCCACCGCCATCATCGTCGGGTTGCTCGTCGCCGCTGCCCGGATCGTCCCCCGGCGAGCCGGACGCCCCGGTCGGGTGCCGCGGCCACGCCGGGTGTTCCTCGCCGGGCTCGTCGGGTCGACGATCGTCATGCTGGCGCCCCACGTCCTCGCCGAGGTCCCCGGAGCCGACCCGGGCTTCGCCGCGGTGCTCATCGTCGGTACCGTGGCGATCCTCGCGTGGCGGATCCGCCGGTGGGCGGCCGCCGGATGGGACGACCGTCACCGTTTCGCCCTCGTCGCCGGCGAACTCGCCACCTTCGTCGTCCTCGCCCCGGTGTTCACCGGGTCGCCGTGGGCGGCGGTCACGAGTCTCGGCAGCGCCATCGTCGCCTGGCGATGGTGGCGCCGCCTCCGTCATCGAGCCGCCTCCTCGACGGTCGAGGTGACGGCATGAGACGCGGCGTCGTCGCAGCCGTGCTGGCGGTCGTGCTCGTGGCCGCCGCGGGCTCCGGTGCCGCCGACGAGGCCGCTCCGGCAGCGGCTCCCCAGGCCATCGCCGGCGCCCGGATCGACGGCGGGTACACGCCGATCCCCTACGTGGGCGACATCTGGACCACGACCTGGGCCGCCGACGACGCCGTCTACGCCGCCTTCGGGGACGGCACCGGCATGGACCGATGCCTGCCGACGCTCCTCGTCGACGAACCCGACGAGTTCGACGCCGGCTACGACCAGGTCGCTGCGGGCCGGTACGTTCCCCGAGATCCCGCGTCCAACGAGTACTGCGAGGTCTTCGGATGTCCCGACGACGGGCTCCCTCTGTGCCCGTACACCCCGGCCGGGCTGGTCCGCATCGACGGCGATCTCCCCACGGTCGAGCCCTGCGACGGCCCCGACCAGTGCGTCGTCGGTCGGCATCTGCCCTACGGTGACCTCCGGGTCTTCGACGACTCCGACAAACCGTCGAGCCTCCTCGCCGTCGGTGACCGCCTCTACGCCGCCATGCACGCCCCGCCCGGCGACGCCGACGTCGGCTACCTCGCCTGGTCCGACGACGGGGGCCGGACCTGGACGAAGGTGGACGGCTCCCCGTGGCGGGACGGCAGCCCCTTCACGGTCCTCATGTTCATCCAGATGGGACGCGCCTACGAGGCCAACCGCGACGGCTACGTCTACGCCCTGGGCATCGCCGACGAGCTGGGAACCCCGGCGACCTCCCAACCCGTCTACCTGACCAGGGTCCGCCTCGGCGCGGGGGACGCCGCGGCGGACCCGGTCCTCGACTACGGAGCCTGGGAGTACCTGACCGGCATCTCCCCGTGGGGTGCGCCGCGGTGGAGCTCCGACCCGGGCGACGCCGCGGCGCTCGACGGCGTCACGACCCTCGCCCAGGGCGCGGCCATGTACCACGAGGGTGCCGGCCAGTACCTGTTCTGGTCCGGGTTCACCGACCCCGACGGGACGGGGACGCTCTACGCGGCCGACAGCCCATGGGGACCGTGGTACCGGGCCGCCGAGATCCCCGCCGGGTACATCGCCGGGGTCATCGTCAAGGACGCCGAACCCGACGCGTTCTGGATCACCGCCGCCGGCGGTGGCGAGGTGGCCTACAACCTCAACCTCGGACGCATCGCCCTCGACATCGACCGGGACGCCCGGCCCGCGGACCTCGCCCTCCTCGGCACCCGCAAGGTCGAGCAGCTCATCGGCGCCGTCGACCTCGAGACGTTCGAGCCGACCCGCCAACGCACCGCCAGTCGCTTCAACGTCGAGTTCACCGACCTCGGTGCCCCCTTCGAATGGGACGGTCGCCTCTGGTTCCTCTTCGGCGACACCGACCCGGAGGCGCCCGGATGGGACGAGTACCACGACGACACGATCGCCTGGACCGACGCCGTCACGGTCGACGATCTCGACCTCGAGTTCCTCACCGACCCGTCGGCAGGCCGCGGCGTCGCCAACCCGAGGATCGCCTGTCCCGAGACCGGGGACCCGGACTGCGTGGACCTGGGCGCCGTCAACGTCCCCGTCGCCGGCCTCGGCGACGGCGACACGATGTACGTCTGGTTCACCCAGGACGTCGCCGAACGGTCGCTCGTGGCCCGCTCCGTCGACGGGGGACGCACCTTCGAGAAGCTCTACGACCTCGGCGACACCCACTTCATCGACCTCCAGGTCCGCCGCATCGACGAGGCGCCTCCCGGCCTCGACGGCGACGGCCCCTGGGTGATCGTCTTCGGCAGCGGCGACCGTGACCACGCCGACGTCTACCTCGCCGCCACCCCGCTCGACGCCCTCCGCGCCGGCGACCGGTCCGCCGTCGTGTTCCTCGCCGAGATCACCTACGCCACCGACGGGACCGTGGCGACGGCGACGTGGTCGCCCGACGAGGCCGACGCGGTGGCGCTCTACGAGATCGAACGAGGTACCGGCCCGGGGGTGATGGACGACGTCCCCCACGGTTGGGGGTTCGGTGAGCCGCTGGTGACCTACGACCCGACCCTGGACCTGTGGCTGGCCACCACCAACGTCGCCCGCCGCAAGGTCGTCCTGCGCACCGCCGACGCCCCGTGGGGACCCTGGTCGGCGCCGACGGTGCTGTTCGACCCGGCCGTCGACTACGGCGACGGACCCGCCTACGGGCGATTCGTCGGCGACGGCGGAACCGACCGACTCGGCGGCCAAGGCGAGCTGTACGGGCCGTATCTGCTCCCGCGGTTCACCGAGGTACGCGACGACGGGACCATCGCGCTGTACTGGCTGGTGTCGACCTGGCAGCCCTACACGGTCGTCCTCATGGAGAGCGACGTCACCTGGCGGTGAACGCCTCCCGGACAGGTCTCCGGGCTCGGCAGGTAGCCTGCAGGTCATGGTGGACACCCCCGATGCGGACCGGCCCAGGCAGGTCAGGGCGTTCCTCCGCATCGAATGGCAGGAACTCGGCCCCGTCGGCCGGACGGTTCTCGTCGCCCTCGGCATGTTCCTCGTCGTGGCCGTCGCCCTCGCCGTCGCCATCCCCCGCCAGATCGAAGGCCATCTCATCGACGGGCACATCCGTTCCCTCACGCGCGTCGTGGGTGACCTCGATGCCGAAGGCATGATCCCCACCGGATCGAACGACGACGCCCTCGCCGAGCTCGACACGGCCGTCCGGCGACATCTCCTCGGCGCCGACGTCGTTCGGGTCAAGGTCTGGCTCCCCGACGGGACGATCGCGTACGCCGACGAGCCGGCGCTCATCGGACGCGCGTTCGAACGATCCGCCGACCTGACCGCGGCGTTCGCCGGCGCGCCCATCTCCGATCTCCCCGACCTGGATCGACCCGAGAACGCCTTCGAACGGGACCTGCCCCCGCTGCGCGAGTTCTACATCCCCGTGGAAGGGCCCACCGGAACGCGGGCGGTGTTCGAGGTCTACCACCTCGCCGAACCGATCGAATCCACCGTGGCGGGCATCCGCACCTACGTGTGGATCAGCATCCTCGGCGGCATCGGCCTCCTCGCCGCGTTCGTCGCCACGCTCATCGTCGTCAACGGCCGGGCCGTCACCCGGCGTCAGCGGCTCGCCGAGGACCTCCTCGCCGACCTCGTCACCGCCCAAGCCCAGGAGCGGACCCGCATCATCGGCTCCCTCCACGACGACATCGGCCAGTCGCTGTACCGCATCCACTACGGGATCGAGGATCTCCGGGCCAAGATCCCTCCCGGCGACCCGGCCTCGCAGGAACTCACCCACCTCGGGACGCTGGTCGCCGACGTCGAAGGCAGCCTTCGAGCCGAGCTCCGGTCGCTGTTCCAGGAGGACGGCAACGAGCTGTCGTTGGGGTTCGAACTCGACGAGCTGGCCGAGGTGACCGAGATGGAGTCCGACCTCGCCGTCGACGTGAGCCTCGACGGCTCGCCTCGCATCGACCTGCTCGACCCTGCCTGCCGCGCTCTCCTCGTTCGGGCCGCCCGAGAAGCCATCACCAACGTCCGCAAGCACGCCCGGGCGTCGAAGGTCGAGATCGTCGTCCGTGGAACCGCCGACCGCGTGTCACTCGAGGTCTCCGACGACGGGATCGGCATCTCCGGCGACGAAGGCCTCGGGATCGTCACGACCAGGCGCCGGCTCGAGTCCTCCGGAGGCGGGCTCGTCGTCGAGCGAGGCGGCTCGGGCGGCACCCGCTTCGAGGCATGGGTCCCGCTCGCCGAATGCGGAGGGAGCGCGTGAAGGTCCTCGTCGTCGACGACCATCGGATCGTGCGGGAAGGGATCCGCATGCTCCTCGACTCGGCGCCCGAGGTCGACGAGGTGTCCGAGGCGACCAACGGCCAGGAGGCCATCGACACCATCGCTTCGGACGACATCGACGTGGTGCTCCTCGACGTGCGGATGCCCGACATGGACGGCCTCCAGGTGCTGTCCCGGCTCCAGGAGCAGGACGCCGCACCGCGGGTGATCGTCCTGTCGATGTACGACGACCCGGCCTACGTCAAACGCGCCGTCGAGCTGGGCGCGTCCGGGTACCTCCTCAAGTCGGTCGGTCGCGACGAACTGCTCCGGGCGTTGTCGGTGGTCGCCGACGGCGGCTCCTACATCCAAGGCGAGATCACCGCACCGCTCATCGCCCGGATGGTCGACCCGGCCGCCGGAGGACCCGTCGGGCAGCTCAGCATCGAGGACATCGACATGCTGCAGATGCTGGCCGAAGGCCTCGACAACCGAGCGATCGCCCAGCGGATGGGCATCTCCGAAGCCGGGGTGAAAGCTCACCTCCGCAGCATCTACGCCAGGCTCGAGGTGAAACGTCGCTCAGAGGCCGTCGCCGTGGCGTTGCGGCTCGGTCTCATCACCTGACGGCGTCGGTTCCCCGATAGGGCCGAAGGTCCCCAACGGCCGATCGGCAGGGGACCGTGGCGTCCTCCCAGGGGATACCCAACAGTGGCGCATCGCCCCCGGGACCGTCCGCCTCGGTGCCCGTACGGTGCACATAGACACAGTTCGCCGGGCCGACATGGCCGGTGCGGGCACCGAGGAGGTACCAGGAATGACGAAGCGATGGTTCGTACTGCTGGCGCTGGTGGCGCTGGTGGCCGCCGCATGTTCCAGCGGCGGGACGACCACCACCAAGAGCGAGTCCGGCGGCGACGCCGGCGCGACGACCACGACCGAGAACGAAGAGAACGAGAGCCACGAGCCGACGGTGTTCGTCGACGCTCCGGTGGCATCGATCACCGTCGACGGGGACCCGTCCGACTGGGCGACCATCGACGGGCTCGACGTCGAGCTCGAACCGATCGAGGAAGAGGTCGGCAAGGGTCCCGAGGACCGCGACGCGACGGTCAAGTTCGCCCATGACGACGAGAACATCTACGCGCTCGTGACGGTCGACGACGACTACAACTTCGACCCGAACAACGCGCACTTCTCCGCCGCGGTGGCGGTGATGTTCAACATCGACGGGGCTCCGCACATGGGCGCCGACGACGACGCCGGCGAGAACTCGGTCGGCATGGTCGACATCTGGCATTGGGAACTCGACTGTGCCTCCGGTGAGCAATCCGGCGGTGCCGTCAACCCGGCCGGAGAAGGCAGCGATCCGGGCAACGATTCGGTCTGCAACCTCGACGACGAGTGGGCAACCGACTCCGACAACCGCGAGGACGACAACACGGCGACCGGCGAGAACAGCCTGCTGGGCGTGTGGTCGCATTCGAATCCGGTCGAGGACGGCGAAGGTCAGTGGTACTTCGAACTGTCCCGCCCCCTGCAGACCGGCGACGAGCAGGATGCGCAGTTCACGGTCGGCGAGACGGCCGAACTCGCCCTCGCCTACTGGGACCCGGACTTCTCCCCCGAAGGCTGGGATGGGGACCATCACGTGCAGTCGGCAGAGCTCGGCTGGATCGGGGTGAACCTCCAGGGATGACCTCCGTCGGGTGAGCAAGGGGGCCGGACCGCAGGGTCCGGCCCCCTACTCGCGTGCGGGGGACCGCTCAGCCGACGGGCTCGATGTGGCGCATGCGCACCACCCGCTGCCACGGACGGGCGAGGTACGGCAGCGGCAGCGTGATGAGATGAACGAGACGGGTGAAGGGGAAGATCGCCACCAGGACGAAGAACGACACCACGTGGAGCTGGAGGATGAAGGGGAACGGTTGGAGCAGCTCCGGGCGGGGGGACAGCTTCAACAGCGACCACACGTACGGCACGACGACGCCGACCGACCAGAACGAACCGAACCGATAGCCGACGGCCATCCAGATGCCGGAGGCGATCTGCACCGCCAGCACGATCAGCACCACGAGATCCATCGGCGTGGTGACCGCCCGGATACGGGCGGTCGTCAGCCGTCGGTAGAGGAGGACGAGGAGTCCCGCTGCGGCCCACAGCGCCAACGCCAAGCCCGTGATCTCGAGGGCGTACAGGCGGATCGGCACGCCGTTCCACCACGCCACGGTGGCGGGGAAGAACAACGTCGCCAGATGCCCGAGGAGGATCAGGACGATGCCCCAGTGGAACGGGATGGATCCCCAGAACAGTTTCCTCGACTCGAGGAGCTGCGACGAGATGCTCGACACGGTGAACGGAGCGAGCTTCCAACGCAGGACGGTCACCACGATGGCCAAGGTGAGGGCGGCGTAGGGGAACGCCACGAACACGATCATCGCCACGGTATCGGACATCTCATCTCATCCTCTCGTCGGCGACGACCCGGGCCGCTGCGAGGACGCGGCGGTACGGGTTCGTCGGCTCGGCCTTGCGGAGCATCTTCTCCATCTTGACGATGGCGGGCTCGAGGATCTCGGCCAGGTCGGGGTGGGGTTCGTCGACGGCTGTCAGGTAGCGCAGGATCGGCTCGAGATGATCGGGGAGCTCGCCGCCTGGATCGACGCCGACCTGCCGCATCGCCGCCTTCATGTCGGCCATGAACTCGCCTCGCCGGTAGCTGTCGCCCCAGGCGAGATGGCCGACGTACGGTACGACCAGCGGCGACAGATCGAACGTGCGGGTGTAGAGCTCCTCGAGCTCCGCCAGTGACCGCCCGTCGATCTCGCTCACGAACCGTCGCAGCTCCTTGGCGGCCCGACCTCCCGGCAGCGTCGCGACGGCGGTGCGCATCATCGCGAGCGACTCCTCGGTCGGGTACCGCAATCCCAGGGCGACGACCGCCGCGGTGCCGGCGGTCGCGACGTTCACCAGCCCCTCCTCGGCGGCTCCAGGTAGCCGACGCCGACCTCGCCCTTGTGGGCGAGCGGATCGTTGAGCGTCTCGATCGACATCTCCCGGTGATAGGGAGGAAGGACGAACCGTTCGTCGACCGTCGGAAGCGTCGTCAACGCGTAGATCGCTTCGGCCTCCTCCGGGGTCATGTCGACCGACGCCAGCAGGTCCTTGGTGGCGTCGTCCACGACACCTTCGACGCTCTGGCGGCGCTTGTAGACGCGCACGGCCAGCATCCGACGCAGCACCCGCTCGATGACCTGTTCGTCGCCGACCGAGAACAGGTTGGCGAGGTACCGGATCGGCAGGCGCGCCTTGTCGAGACGGTCGAACAGCTCGAAGTCCTGCCGCTCGGGCGGCAGCTCGAGCCGGTAGAGCTCACGTTCGACGCTCGCCACCAACGGGGACAGGGGCGGGATGTAGAACATCATCGCCAGCGTCCGGAACTCCGGATGCAGCGGCAACGCCAAGCCCCATTCCTTGACGAACTTCCACAGCGGGGAGCGCCGAGCCGCGTCGAGCCAGTCGTCACCGATCCCCGCTTCGTGCGCGGCCGCGATCACGACCGGATCGTTGGGATCGAGGATCATGTCGAGCTGGGCGTCGACCAGTTCGGCGTCGGAGACGGCTGCCGCCTCGGGGATCCGATCGGCGTCGTACAGCAGCACGCCCATGTACCGGATCCGACCGACGCACGAATGGGCGCACGCCGGGGCCTGGCCGGTCTCCATACGCGGGAAGCACAGGATGCACTTCTCGGACTTCCCGGTGGACCAGTTGTAGTAGACCTTCTTGTACGGGCACGCCGCCACGCACATCCGCCACGCACGGCACTGGTTCTCGTCGACGAGGACGACCCCGTCCTCGCCGCGTTTGTAGATGGCACCCGACGGGCACGCGGCGACACATGCCGGGTTGAGGCAGTGGTTGCAGATCCGGGGCAGGTAGTTGAAGACGACCCGCTCGATCTCCTCCATCTGGGCTCGGATCGTCTGGTCGACGCCGTCGAGGGCCACGTCGTTGCGAGCGAAGATGTCCGATCCGCCGAGATCGTCGTCCCAGTTGGGGCCGCCGTCGACGTTCATCGGTTCCCCCGTCACCATCGAGATCGGGACCGCCGTCGGCTGGACGTCGCCGGCGGGTGCATCGAAGAGGTCCTCGTACCGATGCGTGAACGGCTCGTAGTAGTCCTCGAGCTGGGGGAGGGCAGGGTTGAAGAACAGACGGGCCAGCGCCTTGCCCTTCCCCTGCAGACGGAGCGTGATGCCGTCGCCATCGGGCTTCCACCCGCCTTCGTAGTGGTCCTGATCCTCCCACCCGGTCGGATAACCGGTTCCCGGTCGGGTCTCGACGTTGTTCCACCACATGTACTCCGCGCCGCGGCGGTCGGTCCACAGGTTCTTGCAGGCGACACTGCAGGTGTGGCAACCGATGCACTTGTCCAGGTGGAACAACATGCTCATCTGGGCACGAACCCTCATGCCGCCCCTCCGTTCTCTCGTTCGATCTCGTTGCTCATCAGAACTCCGGTGACTCGACCCGCCGGATGTACACGAACGTGTCGCGGTTGACGCCGGTCGGGCCCCAGTAGTTGAAGAAGTACGTGAACTGGGCGTAGCCGCCCGACATCAGGACGGGCTTCAGCCGGGCCCTCGTCAGGGAGTTGTTCATGCCGGCGCGGGCCTTGCGCCGTGGCGAGATGGGGATGCCCAGGGTCCGTTCGGTCGCGTGGTAGACGAACACCGTGCCCCGAGGGATCCGGGCCGAGGTCGTGCATCGTTGCACGAACACCCCGTTGTCGTTGAACACCTCCACCCAGTCGTTGTCCTGGATCCCGAGCTCGGCGGCGTCCTTGTCGTTGAGCCACACCGGATAGCCGCCTCGTGACAGCGTCATCATCCGGTTCGTGTCCGAGTACGTCGAATGGATCGACCACTTCCCATGGGGCGTCAGGTAGTTGAACAGGCGCCCGGCCTGGCCCTCGATGAGGGTCTGCTCGGTCTCGGACAGCATCGTGTGGTCCGGGCGAGGTTTGTAGACCGGCAGGTGCTCTCCCCACGCCAGATAGTTCTCGTGGTCGAGGTAGAAGTGCTGGCGGCCGGTGAGGGTCCGCCACGGGATCAGGTCCTCGACGTTGAGCGTGTACGGGCTGTAGGCCCGGCCGCGGGCGACCTTCCCGGACCAGGTCGGCGTCGTCAGCACCCGTCGCGGTTGCGCGACGATCGCCGCGAAGTCGTACAGGACGTCGCGGGATCCCTCCCCCAGGTGGCGGAGCATCCGGCCCGTCTTGAGCTCCTCGGCTTCGAAGGCCCGATAGGCGAGTTCCCCGTTCGACGCCGGGTCGAGCGCCATGATCGTCTCGCAGACGTCCCGGTCCCGCTCCAAGGATGGCACCGTCAGCGTCTCCCCGTTCACCTCGATGGTGGCCGGACGACGGCGGGCGAGCATGTCGTAGAAGTCCTCGACCGGGATCCGCAGACCGTGGGCGGCCACCCCGTTGGCTCGGGTGACCGGCCCGAGCGTCCTCCACCGGTCGGCGAGGGCCGTGTAGTCGCGGGGCACGACCTTGAACTTCGGCATCGTCTTGCCCGGGATCGCCTCGACCTCGCCGGTCCACCAATCCTGCGGGACCGGTTGGGCGAGCTCGTCGGGCGTGTCGTGTTGCAACGGCAACATGACGATGTCCTCCACCGGCTCGGGCAGGTAGTCGGCCGCCATCGTCGTGACCCGTTCGGCCAGGTCCCCGAAGATCCGCCAGTCCGACTTCGACTCCCACGAGGGCGGCACCGCCGCCTGCATCGGGTTGATGAACGAGTGCATGTCGGTGGTGTTGATGTCGTCCTTCTCGTACCAGGTGGCTGCCGGCAGCACGAGGTCGGAGTACAGGGCGGTCGTGTCCATCCGGAAGTTCAGGTCGACGATGAGGTCCATCTTGCCGATCGGGGCGTCGGGCCGGACCTTCACCTCGCGCACGCCGAGCTCCATCGGTTCGGCGGCGATGGCGTTCGAATGGGTGCCCAGGTAGTGGCGGAGGAAGAACTCGTGACCCTTGGCGGACGTGCCGATGGCGTTGCCTCGCCAGATGAACCACACCCGTGGCCACGACTCGGGCGCGTCGGGATCGTCGATCGCGAAGTCGATCTCCCCGTTCTTCAGCGCGTCGACGACCCCTGCGACCACCTCGGCGTCGGTGGTCGCTCCCGCCGCACGCACGCGCCGCACCACGTCGATCGGGTTCTGTTTGAACTGGGGGAAGAACGGCAGCCAGCCACGGCGCACCGCCCTGGCTTGCTGGTCGATCGTGTGGTCCCGGCCGTCCGGCGACGGCGGCAAGGTGTCGTAGCTCGAGTACCCGCGCTCGTACCGCCACTGGTCCGAATGCACGTAGTGGAACGAAGGCGTGTTCTGATGCCGGGGTGCCACACCCCAGTCGAGACCGAACGCCACCGTGCCCCACGATGCCTGCATGACGACCTTCTCCTGGCCGACGTAGTGGGCCAAGCCGCCGCCGTTCACTCCCACCGATCCGGTCAGCATGAGCGCCACGATCGCCGAGCGGTACAGCAGGTTGTTGTGGTACCAGTGGTTCGCGCCGGCGCCGATGATGACCAGGTTCTTGCCTTTGGTCAGCTCGCCGTTGCGGCCCCATTCCCGGGCGAACCGCACGAGCGTGTCCTTGTGGACGCCGGTCCACTGCTCCTGCCACGCAGGCGTGTACGGGGCCGAGGCGTCGTCGTAGGACGTCGGGTACTCGCCGGGAAGGCCCCGACCGACCCCGAACCGGGCCATCATCAGGTCGAACACGGTGGTCACCGCGACGCGCCCTTCGGCCGTCTCGACGTAGCGGATCGGAACGCCGCGCCGCACCGGTGCGGCGCCTCCGAAGTCGTCGAACATCAGCTCGCGGACCTCGTCGTGGCGATCGACGAAGCTCAAGAGCGGATCGATCTTGTCACCGACCACCGCGTCGGACAGCTCGAGGTTCCACAGGCCCTTGTCCGACTCCGCCCACCGGTAGCCGATCGATCCGTTGGGCATGCGAGGCTCGTCGGCGCCCGCATCCCACATCAGGAGCTTCCACTCCCCGTTCTCGACGCCGGCGTACCGGCCGAGGCGGTCCGCTCGCAGCATCCGCCCGGGGCCGTCGTCGGTCACCTCGACCAGGAACGGCAGGTCGGTGTAGCGCTTGACGTAGTCGTCGAAGTACGCCGTGGTGCGCTGGTGATAGAACTCGGTGAGCAGCACGTGGTCGACCGCGAGCCAGAAGGCCGTGTCCTGGCCGGGGTTCGTCGGGATCCACCAGTCGGCGTACTTGGCGACCTGGGAGAAGTCGGGGCTGAACACCGCCATCTTCGCTCCGGCGTGACGCACTTCGGCGATGAAGTGGGTGTCGGGGGTGCGGGTCATGTTCAGGTTGGAGCCCATGACGGCCACGAACCGGCTGTTGTACCAGTCCGCCGATTCGTGCACGTCGGTCTGCTCGCCCCAGATCTCCGGCGAGGCCGGAGGCAGGTCGCAGTACCAGTCGTAGAAGCTCATGACGGTGCCGCCCAGGAGCGACAGGAACCGGCTTCCCGCGGCGTAGCTGATCTGCGACATCGCCGGGATGGGGGAGAACCCCGCGACCCGGTCGGGCCCGTACCGCTCGACGGTCGACACCACCGACGCGGCGGCCATCTCGAGGGCCTCGTCCCACGAGATGCGGCGGAACCCGCCCATGCCGCGGGCCGTCTGGTAGCTGCGACGCGCCTCGGGATCGTCGACGATCGATCTCCATGCCGCCACCGGATCGCCGGGGTGTTGGCGCTTGGCGGCGCGCCACAGGTCGATCAGGACGCCGCGAGCGTACGGGTACTTCACCCGGATCGGGCTGTACAGGTACCACGAGTACGAGATGCCCCGCTGGCAGCCCCTGGGCTCGTACGGTGGGAGTCCCTCCTCGAGGCTCGGGTAGTCGGTCGCCTGGAGCTCCCACGTGACGATCCCGTCCTTGACGAACACCTCCCACGAGCAGCTGCCGGTGCAGTTCACGCCATGGGTCGTCCGGACCCGCTTGTCCTGGCTGAACCGGTTGCGGTAGAACTCCTCCCACTTGCGTTCGGCGGGGTCGACGGTCTCCCAACTCCATTGCTTGCTCATCGGGCGCTCCTCAGCTTCTGGACATAGAGACGTTGCGGACCCCGGACGACCACCAGGGTGAACAGGAACAGCACGACCATGCCGACCAGGCCGAGGACGGCGAGGAGATCGACCGGGGTACCTCCTGTGGTTGCGTTCGCTTCGGCGTCGGCCAGGTAGGCGGCCAGGTCGGCGGCTTCCTGCGACGTGACCGGGCGGTCGACGAACACCTCGATCATCGGATCCCATGGCGGGTCGGCGATCGCCGCGGCGAGGTCACCCTGTCCGTAGTCCGCGACGGCCGTGTAGAGGCCGGGTCCCAATCCCGGGCCGCCGAGCCGATCGTAGGTTCCGGCGGCATGGCAGGCGACGCACGCCGGCCCGCCGTTGCGAAGGGGGGTCGTTCCGACGAAGAGCGCTTCGCCATTGGCGACCGATCCTTCTCCGGCGGGTACGGTCGTGGTCGGTGTCTGGCTCGGCGCCGACTTGGAGAGTTGCACCACATAGTCGGCGACGGCTTCGATCTCCTCGGGAGACAGGCGGTTGCCGAACGCCCGCATCTTGCGGTCGTACTTCACGCCGAGGATCTCCTTGCCTTCGAGACCGTTGGTGACGACGTCGATGACGTGGTCCCTGTCCGCCGCGTCCGGGTTGCCCGCCAGCGGCGGGTACTTGTTCGGGACGCCCCGTCCGTCCTCCTTGTGGCAGCGAGCGCACCGGCGGTTGTAGATGTCCTGGCCGTCGGGTGTCTGTGCGTACGCTGCCACGGGCGCCGCCGCCGCCATGATCGTGACGACGGTCACGATGACCGAGATCGTCCGTCTCACCTGCCGTTCCTCCTTGCTCCCGCCATCTCGGCCATGGTCGTCGCGGCGAGACGCGCCAGGAGCGCGTCTCGCGCCTCGACCCAGGGATCGTGGATGGCGCATGGCCGGGTCTCGTCACAGTCGCCGCCGTCGAGGGCGCATTGATGGTTCTTGGTAGGTCCTTCCATGGTCTCGATGAGGTCGAGGAGCGAGATGTCCTCGGGGGACACGATCAGTCGGTACCCGCCGGTCGGCCCGGGGTCGGATGCGACCCAACCGCGGCGGACGAGCGGCGCCATCACCTGCGGCAGGTACTGAGCGGATGCATCGATCGCTGCAGCGATCTCGGAGCTCTTGCAACGATGGTCGTCGCCGACCCCCGCCGAGGCCAGCGTCTGGAGCGCGCGGAGGGCCAGGTCGGTCTTACGGTTGAGCTCGAGCCTCATCGGTCCTCACTCACCCCGCCTTCGCGGCCTGCGGCGACGTCGACGCGGTGTGCCCTCGGGTACGCATCAGGAGCCACACGACCAGGAGCGACATGACCGCCAGGGCGATGAACACGACGAACCCGGTGGCGTACCCCGTGACGTCGTCGCCGTGCACGAACGACGCCATCAGCGGCGGGATGGCGAAACCGCCGAAGGCGCCGAGCCCGCCGACCCATCCCGAGGCTCCGCCGATGGCTTCGGGGACCTCTTGGGGCACGAGCTTGAACACCGCCGCGTTGTTCACCCCCATCCCGACGGCCATGAGGATCTCGGCGACGAGGGAGACCACCAGCACATGGGAGAAGGCCATGATCGCCGCCCCGACGAGCAGGGTCACCATCGACAGCAGTGCGGTCCGTTCTCCGCCGATGCGGTCGGCGACGGACCCGCCGACGATGCGGATGAGCGACGCCAGGATGGAGAACGTCGCCGTGAGGACCCCGGCGATGAACAGCCGGACGCCGAACAGCTCCTGCCAGTAGGTGGGCAGCCATGCGGTGAGGGCGATGAACCCGCCGAAGGTCGTGAAGTACAGCGCGACGAGGGCCCAGGTCTTCCAGATCGCCGCCGACTTCTTCAGCGTGTCGAGGATGCTGCCGGCCGGGAACAGCTCCTCGCCGAGCTCCCGAGCCTTGGCCTTGGCGGTCTCGGCATCGATCCCGTGGTCGCGGAGTTGGAAGTACGGGGCGTTCTGACCCATGAAGAAGTACAGCACCGTTCCGGCGAACAGGATGAGCAGCCAGATCACGTAGGCCGACGGCAGCCCCCAGTTGGACAACACGACCGGGATCAGGAACGAGAAGATGCCCGGAGCCAGGTTGCCCGCCCCGGCGTACGTGCCGAGCGCCCATCCCTGACGTTTCTGCGGGAACCAGTACGAAACCTGGCTGATACCGACCGAGAAGGTGGCGATCCCCGCCCCGCTGAGGACGCCGAGGAGGAGGAGGATCGGATAGATCGACGGCGTCAGGTCGTCGGGGTACATCGTGACCACGATGTAGGCGAGGCCGGCCATGCCGACCACCGACAGGCCCATCAGCCACAGGAACGGTTTGCGACCACCGTCGGTGTCGACCCACGCCGAGAAGGGGATGCGCAGCAGCGATCCCGAGAGCGTCGGAACGGCGACGAGGAGCCCGACTTCGGTCGGTGACAGCGACAGCGCGTCCTTGAACGCCTTGGCGGTCGGACCGAACAGGGCGACGGCGGCGAACCCGAAGAAGAAGCCGAGGGTCGCGGCGACCAGCGCCTCGTTCGGGGTCCCGCGGACCGGTGACGGATGATCGTTCATGGCCTCCCCTCCACTGGATCTCGGAGTCGACGAGTCAACGACTCATCGACTCGACGCTATGGCTCGGGAGCCGCGGCGTGTAGGGGCTTTCGTCCCTAGCGGAGAACGGGATCGTCGGGAATGGTCGCCCGGTAGGACACCGGTTTGGGACTTTCGGCCCCACCGCCGGGGCTGTTGCCGGCGACGGACGTCGGCTACGGTGAAGGCGGGTCCGGCACGACGTCGGGATGTCGCGTGACGGACCGGTGGGTGGACACCGTCGATGGGAGGAGCCCGATGATGGACCGAGGCAGGATCTCGCACGGCAGGGCCGCCCTGTCCGCCCTGGTCATCTTCGTGTACTTCGCCGTGACCACCGCCTGGCTCCCCTCCTACGTGCTCCGGACCGCCTTGTCGTCGGCACCCAAGAACGTGGCGGATCTCGTCACCGTCGGGATCTGGGGCGTGTTCCTCCTCGCCGGCCTGTGGGGCCTTCGGAAGGCGCAGGACGAGGGGTGGATCTGACGATGGGGGACGGCCTCGGGTTCTACGACCTGAACATCCCCTGCCTCGCGGCCTGTCCGGTGCATACCAACGCCGGCGCCTACGTCGCCGCCATCGCCGACGGCGACGACCGGTTCGCCTACCTCACCGCCAGGCTCCCCAATCCCTTCGCGTCGGTCTGTGGCCGGGTATGCGCAGCTCCATGCGAGGACGCCTGCCGGCGGGGAAAGATCGACCGGCCCATCGCCATCCGCGCCCTGAAACGGTTCGTGACCGAGAAGTACGGGCCCGAATCGGGGCACGACAGCCTGTGGAGCCTCGTGGATCGGCCGGCGCCGGCCGACCGTCACGCCCGCGTCGCCGTCGTCGGGGGCGGTCCCGCCGGTTTGGCGTGCGCCCACGACCTGCTCCTCCAGGGCTACCAGGTGTCGCTGTACGAGGCGACCGCGCGGCTGGGAGGCATGATGGTCTTGGGGATCCCCGAGTACCGGCTGCCCAGGGACGTCATCGACGGTGAGATCCAGGCGATCGTCGATCTCGGGCTCGACGTGCATCTCGAGACGCGGTTGGGTCGTGACGTGACGCTCGACGAGCTTCGTCGTGACCACGACGCCGTGTTCCTCGCCATCGGGGCGATGCTCGGCCGGGACCTCGACATCCCCGGCCACGAAGCGGACGGGGTGTTCCGCGCCGTCGAGTTCCTGCTCAACGTCAACCAGGGGTTCACGGTCGACGTCGGCGAGAAGGTCGTCGTGATCGGCGGCGGCAACGTGGCGATGGACGCCGCCCGCACGGCCCTGCGGGCGTCCGCCTACCAGAGCCGGGACGCCGCCGGAGACGAGCCGGCCGTCGACGACGGCTCCGGTCCGGGCCACGCGATCGACGTGGCTCGAAGCGCCCGCCGGGCCGGGGCGACCGAGGTCACGGTCGTCTCGCTGGAATCGCGTGAGGAGATGCCGGCGGCCGAGTACGAGATCGAGGAAGCCGAGGCCGAGGACATCGAGTTCGTCAACCGGAGAGGCCCGAAGGCGATCCTCACCGACGACGAAGGGCGGGTCGCGGGTCTCGAGACGGTCGGCGTCACCCGCGTGTTCGACGACGACGGCCGGTTCGCCCCGCAGTTCGACGAGACCGACGTGTCGGTCCTCGACGCCGACACCGTCATCCTGGCCATCGGGCAAGCCATCGACGTGGCGGCGCTGGGCGCCAGCGGCCCCGAGATCTCGCCACGAGGCACGATCCTCACCGACCCCGAGACGCTGCGGACGTCGCTGCCCGACGTCTGGGCGGGCGGCGACGCGGCGTTCGGACCGCGGCTGCTCATCACCGCGGTGGCCGAAGGCCGCAAGGCGGCGGCGTCGATCCACGCGGCCCTGGCGCCGGCCGACGTGCCGTTGGCGCCTCGACCGTCGGGCCGGATGACGATCGTCGAAGGGTTCCATCGGGAGATGGACCGGTACGACGAGCGCGACCGGGTCCCCATCCCGTCGCTCCCCAGCGGCCGGCGGATCGGGCTCCAGGAGGTCGAGCTGGGGTACACCGAGGAGGAGGCCAGAGCCGAGGCGGCCAGATGCCTCCGCTGCTTCCTCGACATCCAGCTCGACGTGGGGTCGTGCGTGCTGTGCGGGCTGTGCGCCGACGTGTGTCCCCTCGACCTGATCTCGCTGGTCCCCGCCGAGACGCTCGGCGGCGTGCCTGGGCACACGGCCCTGGTCCTCGACGAGTCGGCGTGCATCCGCTGCGCCCTGTGCGTGGACCGGTGCCCGTCGAAGGCGCTGTCGATGGGGAAGTGGACCGGCGTCGGCGTTCCGGAGGGGATCCCCTTGACGATCGGAGGAGTGGCATGAAACCGACGGTCACCGAACGGGTGAAAGAGACGGCGGTCGGGCGGTCGATCTTCAGGGTCCCCGACCGCGAGACCCCGCGTGAGCGGGCCGAGGGGCATTGGGCGAACTTCTTCCTCCATCTGTATCCGGTGAAGATCCGCCGGGAGGAGCTCGGGTTCCGCTATTCGTGGTACCTCGGGGTGATCAGCTTGACGCTGTTCGTGTCGCTGATCGTCTCGGGGGTCTACCTGATGTTCTTCTACGTGCCGTCACCGACGACGGCCTACGGCAACATCCAGTTCCTCCAGACGAGCGTGCCCTTCGGACAGTTCATCCGCAACGTGCACCGCTGGTCGGCCCATCTGATGGTCGTCGCGGTGATGGCCCATATGGCGAAGGTCTTCTACCGGGGGGCCTACAAGCCGCCTCGCGAGTTCAACTGGGTGATCGGCGTCGTGCTGCTCGTGCTCACGCTGCTGATGTCGTTCACCGGCTATCTGCTGCCATGGGACCAGTTGGCGTACTGGGCGATCACCGTCGGGACGTCGCTGGCGGCGTACGTCCCGTTCGTCGGCAAACAGGTGTCGCAGTTGCTGCTGGGCGGTCCCCAGGTGTCCTCGGCGACGTTGCTGCGCTTCTACGTGCTGCACGTCGCGATGCTGCCGGTGATCCTCGTCATGGCGATCGTCATCCACCTGTGGCGGTGGCGCAAGGACGGCACCCTCGATCCAGGAGGTGAGCTCGATGTCTGAGGAACCACGGATCGTCGATGGTTCCCGGGTGCTCGGGGTGGTCCCCGGCAAGCCGGCCGTCGGTGAGGAGAAGATCCCCGCACGTCAGAAGCTCGTCTTCGTGTGGCCGCATCTGCTGGTCCGCCACGCCGTCGCGTCGCTCGCGGTCTTGCTATTCGTGCTGGCCGTCTCGTTGGTCTTCAACGCTCCGCTGCGGGAGATCGCCAATCCGATGTCGACCCCGAACCCGGAGAAGGCGCCGTGGTACTTCGTCGGGCTCCAGGAGCTGCTCAGCCATCTCCATCCGATGATCGCCGGGGTCCTGTTGCCGGGCATGATCGTGCTCGGTCTGGTGGCATTGCCCTACATCGACAGGAACCCGCGGAAGAAGGCCCGCTATCGCAAGGTGGCGGTGTGGACGTTCACGCTCTTCCTCGTCGCGTGGTTGGTGGCGACGATCATCGGCTTCGCGTTCCGCGGGCCCGATTGGACGTGGGTGTGGCCATGGAATGGGTGGTACGGCGAACTATGAGCACCAAGCAACCGATGGAACGACGCAAGTTCCTCTCGAAGATCTGGAAGTGGGCGTTCGGTCTCGTCGCCGTCGCCGGGGCGTGGACGTCGTGGGACGTCCTCCAGCCCGCCAACCCGGGCGGTTTCGGCGGGAAGATCAAGGACGGCGATCCGGCCGACATCCCCAGCAAGGGGATCGAGACCGTGTCCGCGGCCCAGGCGTACCTCACCAAGGAGGGCGACGAGGTCGTGGCGTTGTGGTGGCGCTGCCCGCACCTCGGGTGCCGTGTGCCATGGTGCGAGACCGCAGGGGAGTTCGAATGCCCGTGTCACGGTTCGCGGTTCAACCGCCTGGGCGAGTACCGGGCCGGGCCGTCCCCGCGGGGCATGGATCGGTTCGCCGTCGAGGTCGTCGACGGCACGGTCGTCATCGACACCGGGTCCATCACGGAGGGACCGCCGCCGGGTCCGGAGTCGATCGACGAGCCTCCCGGACCGATGTGCATCGAAGGGGGTGAGTGATGGGCGACTACCGCGTCGACGATCCCGAGCTCGAGGAATCCACCAACCGCTGGATGGCTTGGGGCGCCGTGCTCCTGGCGTTGTTCGTCCTGGCGTTCCCCGTGTACCGGATCATCCAGCCGTCCCGTCTCGCCGCCGCCCAGGCCGCGTTCGATCAGAACCTGGCCGCCCAGGGTGAGGAGATCTTCGCCAACAACTGCGCGCAGTGTCACGGCGCCGAAGGCGCCGGAGCGATCGGCCCGGCGCTCAAGTCGAAGCAGTTCCTCCAGTCCGTCACGGATCAGCAGATGGAGCAGCTCATCTCGACGGGGGTCCCCGGGACGCTGATGGTGGCATACGGATCCGACTTCGGTGGTCCGCTGACCCAGGAGCAGATCCGGGCGGCCGTCAAGTACCTGCGGTCCTTCGAGGAGACCGCCCCCGACTTCCCCGAGTGGCGGACGCCGCTCGCCCAGTCGGGGCTGACCGGAAGGGACCTGTACAACCTGGCGTGCGCCTACTGCCACGGGGTGAACCTGGAAGGCAACATCGGTCCCGACCTCGGGAAGGGGTCCGACATCACCGAGGAGCCGGACGACTTCATCGAGAAGCGGATCCGCCGAGGCAAGGACGAGATGCCGGCGTTCGGCAACAGCCTCACCGACGAGCAGATCCAGGACATCATCGACTACCTGCGAGAGGTTCAGCAGGATCCCTGATCGAAGCGAGGTCCGCGGCGCCCGGTCACAGCGCCAGGACGCCGCGGACCTGGCGGATGAGACGTAGCCGCATGGCCGTCACGTCGGAGGTGCCGTCGAGGAGACGTTCGGTCTCGTGGAGCATCTCGTCGAGGGACACCACCGAGACGTGGGGGTCCGCCGTCGGGCTCCCCAGGTTCGACTGCCAGCCGACCATCACGTCACTCTGGCCGGCGGTGAGCGCATCGACCGCGCCGAGGGCGAGACGGCCGGCGATCATCCGATCGTGGAACGTCGGGTGCCCTCCCCGAACGAGGTGCCCGAGCACCACCGTGCGCACCGTCACGTTCCCGATGTCCTTCACCCGGTCCTGGAGCCGTTCGGCGAGCAGCAGCGTCGGGGTCGGGACACCTTCGGCCTTGACGATGAGCACCCTGCGCTTGTTGCGGTCCGCCGAGAAGCTGCGGCGCAGCAACGCTTCGAGCTCGTCGAGGACCTCGTCCTCGGGTGCGGGTTGCTCGGGGAGAAGGACCGCGTCGGCGGTCGCCGCCACCGCCGAGGCCATCGCCAGGTAGCCGGAACGTCGCCCCATCACCTCGACGATGAAGGCCCGATGATGGGAGCGGGCGGTGTCGGAGAGCCGGTCGCAGGCGTCGATGATCGTGTTCAGCGCCGTGTCGACACCGATCGCGTCCGTCGATCCGCCGATGTCGTTGTCGATCGACGCGGGGATGCCCACCACCGGGACGGTGTGCTCCTGGGCGAGGCGATGGGCGCCGGTGAGCGATCCGTTCCCTCCGATCACGATGATCCCATCGATCGCCGCGTCGCTCATGTGGCGGGCGGCTCGGGTTCGGCCCTCCACGGTCCGGAACCGCTCGCATCGAGACGACCCCAGGAAGGTCCCTCCCGTTGCGGCGAGCCAGTCGAGCCCGGCGACGGGGGCCAACGTGCCGTCGCCGAGGCGGCGGGTGAGGTCCTGGAAGGCGCCGTCGATGAGACCGTCGTAGCCGCGTTCGACGCCGACCACCTCGATACCTCGCGCGGCGGCGATCTTGATGATCGCCCAGACCGCGGCGTTCATGCCCGGTGCGTCGCCGCCGGAGGTGAGAACCGCGATGCGCCCGAACGTCGCCACGGTGCGACCCTACCCCATGCCATCGGCGGAGGTCGCCGGTTCAGCCGCCTGGCGGGGCGGGAGGGATGAGCCCACCGTCGAGGAGGCGTCGGCCGTCGAGCGGCCGTTCGAGGTCGACGGCCACCTCGTGCTCGTAGCCCACTCCGGCGCATCCACCGAGGGCCGAGCGTTGGCGGACGAACGTCGCGATCGTCACCGTGTCGTCGCTCTCGACGATCTCCACGGCGGTCACTTCGGTGACGACGTCGGGTTCTTCCTCCTTCCCGACGCAGGCGCCGCCGTCGACGAGGATGGTGAGGCGAGTGGTCTCGGGCGACGGCTCGGTGGCCGGTCGCCACCGGCGAGCCACCGCGTCGCCGGAGACGCGAACGGGTTCGCAGCCACCCCACGCTCTGACATCGCTGTCGTGGATCTCGATCCAGCCGCTCGGTCGCCCGTCGACGTAGGCGAACACGAGGTCCCCGTGGTCGGTGAACCCGTCGGCGGGCCCGAAGACGAAATCCTCGGGTTCTCCGGGGCCTCCATCGAAGAAGGCGGCGACGGCTCGGCCGGTGTCGGTGGTGAGGAAGGCGTCGCGGTCCAGCGCCGGTCCGGCCAGGTCCTCGTCGGACAGCCCGGGACCTCCGGCGACGGAGCAGGCGGCCACGGAGTCGTCGAACGGCGAAGGGAACGTGCCCGGCGCCGCGCACGCCGACGCCAGGAGCGTCATCGTCACGACGAGAAGGGTCGACCGTCGCATGGGCCGAGGATACGGGAGCCGGCCATGATCCGTCGGTGCTCCGGGCGTTCTATCGTCTGGGTCATGACGCAGCAGCCACTGGAGCGCCTCGAAACCGGAATGGCGATCGTCTACGGCGGCGACAAGGTCACCCACGTCCCCGCCGACCTCGCCGCCGCCTTCATGCCGGGGGACTCGTTGATCGTCGTTCAGGACACCGGCGATCTCCTCCACGTGCCGAAGGCCGACGCCGACATCGCCAGGGACGCGGTGTCGCGGGCCGTCGACGCCTTCGGGGAGCTCGGCGCCGTCGACGACGACCAGATCTCCGACTTCTACGAGCGGTTCGCCGCCGCCCTGGAGGACGAGGCCACGTTCGCCCCGATCGCGGCAGCCAACGACGCCGACGTCGCCAGAGCCAGGGATCGAGGCCGGTCGGTCACGCGGCTGATCCTCGACGATGCGATGCGCCAGGGCATGATCGACGGGTTGCGCTCTTGGCGGGATGCGCCGTCGGGTCGCGGCGCGATCGTCGACGTCGTCGACCACGACGGCTGGCGGGTCGAGCAGGTCCGCGACGGCCTGGGCGTCGTCGGGTTCGTCTTCGAGGGGCGACCCAACGTCTTCGCCGACGCCACCGGGGTCCTCCGGTCGGGCAACACCGTCGTCTTCCGCATCGGCTCGGACGCCCTCGGGACCGCGGAGGCGATCGTCGCGCACGCCCTCGATCCGGCGCTGGCCGGCGCCGGGCTGCCCCCCGGCGCGGCGTCCCTCGTCGCTTCGGCATCGCACGCCTCCGGGTGGGCCATGTTCGCCGACCCGCGTCTGGCCCTGGCGGTGGCTCGAGGGTCGGGCCGGGCGACCACCCAGCTCGGCGCCGTCGCTCGCCAGGCGGGCAACGCGGTGTCGCTGCACGGCACCGGAGGCGGATGGATCGTCGCCGGTCCCGACGCCGACCCCGACGCCTTCTCCACCGCGGTGTACCACTCCCTCGACCGGAAGGTCTGCAACACGCTCAACACCTGCTGCATCGTCGCAGACCGGGCGGCCGAACTCGTTCCGGTGTTCCTCGCCGCGGTCGTGCGGGCCGGCGAACGTCGAGGCACGAACCCCAAGCTCCACGTCACCGGACCGGCGGCCCCCCACGTCCCGCGGGACTGGTTCACCCGTGAGGTGCCCATCGCCAGGGCCGGAGGGGAACGGACCGAACCCCAGGCCGAACCGATCACGGTGGATCTCCTCGGCGAGGAATGGGAGTGGGAGGACAGCCCGGAGGTGACCCTCGCCGTGGTCACGGACATCGACGAGGCCATCGACCTGTTCAACCGCTACAGCCCGAAGTTCGTCGTCGGATTCGTCGATGACGACCCCGAGCGTCAGCGACGCTTCTTCGAGCGGGTGGATTCGCCGTTCGTCGGTAACGGTTTCACTCGCTGGGTCGACGGCCAGTACGCACTGGACAAGCCCGAGCTGGGCCTGTCCAACTGGCAGTTCGGCAGGCTCTTCGGTCGCAGCGGCATCCTGAGCGGTGATTCGGTGTACACGATCCGGTTGCGGGCGATCCAGGAGGATCCCGACATCGGGAGATGACTCGAGCCCTGCGGGGCTCACGAGACGGAGGTGGACGATGGGCCGGAAACTCGTGGTGATCGGCGCCGACGCGGCCGGGATGACCGCCGCGTCGATGGCGCGGCGACGCGATCGCGACCTCGATGTCGTCGCCTACGAGCGCACGACGTGGGCGAGCTACGCCGCGTGCGGTGAGCCCTACTACATCGCCGGGTACGTGCCCGAGCTCGAGGACCTCGTCGCCCGGACCCCCGAGCAGTTCGCCAGGGCCGGCATCGACCTCCGGCTCCGGCACGAGGTCGTCGCCATCGACACCGCAGCCCGGACCGTGACGGTCCACGACCTCGAAGCCGACCGGACGTTCGAGGACGGCTACGACGAGCTGCTCATCGCCACCGGCGCCCGGGCCTTCGTGCCTCCGATCCCCGGCGTCGACCTCGACGGAGTGCACACCCTGCGGACGCTCGGCGATGCCGAGGCGCTCCGCCAGGTGGCCGACGGAGGACAGGGGAACGCGGTCGTCGTCGGAGGCGGCTACATCGGCCTCGAGGTCGCCGAGGCGTTCCACGCCAAAGGATGGGACGTGACCGTCGTCGAAGCCGCCCCTGCGGTCCTGCCCAGGACCCTCGACACCGACCTCGGTCTGGAGGTCGCCGACCGGATGCGCGCCATGGGCCTGGTCGTCCACGTCGATGCGATGGTGACCGCCATCGAAGGTGACCCCGCGGCGACGAAGGTCGTCGCCGGGGACCTCGAGCTGCCCGCCGACGTCGTCGTGCTCGGCATCGGGTCCCGACCCGTCGTCGAGCCCGCCGAGGCCGCCGGCATCGCCCTCGGGCCGACCGGGGCGATCGCCGTGGACGACCATCAACGCACCTCGGCCGAGCACGTCTGGTCTGCCGGGGACTGCGCCGAGACCAGCCATCGGATCACCGGCCGACCCGTCAACTACCACCTCGGCACCGTCGCCAACAAGACCGGCCGGGTCGCCGGCATGAACCTCACCGGAGGGGACTTCGCCTTCCCCGGGGTCCTCGGGTCGGCCATCACCAAGGTCAACGAGCTGGAGATCGCCTCGACGGGCCTGCGGCGCGGCGATGCGGAGGCGGCCGGATTCGACGCCGTCGATGCCACCGTCAAGGGGTTGACGACGGCCCATTACTGGCCCGGCCACGCGGAGATGACGATCCGGGTCACCGTCGAGCGGGGGAGCGGGAGGCTCCTCGGCGCCCAGATCGTCGGTGGTCCGGGAGCGGGGAAGCGGATCGACGTGTTCGCCACCGCCATCTGGCAGGCGATGGCCGCCGCCGACCTGTCCTGGGTCGACCTGTCCTACGCCCCGCCGTTCTCGCCGGTGTGGGACCTCGTCGCCATCGCCGCCCGCAAGGCCGGCCAAGCCGCCAAGGGGTGATCGCGGGCCGTTCCCCGCGCCGCTGCCGCTCCGCGCCGGGGACCGGATGCAACGGCGCGGGCCGCTGCGGTGTGGTCGTCATGTGGGAACCGCCATCGTGACCGACGACCGGGACATCTACCTCGAGCACGCCCCGGCGGTGATGCGCTACGCCACGGCGCTCGTCGGTCCCGACGACGCAGCCGACGTGGTCTCCGCGGTCGTCGCCCGGATCATGGCCGCGGGCGGCCTCGTTCGCCTCGAAGACCCGCGGGCCTACCTGTTCCGGGCGGTCCTCAACGAGGCCCGCAACCTGCATCGGTCCCGCACCCGAGGGGCCGCGGCCGTGGTGCGGATCGGACCGGCTCCCACGGCGCCCGCCGCCGAAGACGAGGTCCATCCCGAGGTCGTCGACGCCGTCATGGCGCTCCCCGTGCGCCAGCGGGCGGTGGTCTACCTCGTCTACTGGGAAGGGCTGACGATCGGGGAGGCCGCCGACCGGCTCGGTCTCCGTCCCGCCACCGCCCGTCGCTACCTGTTCCTCGCCCGCCAGAAGCTCCGGAGGGTCCTCGATGGATGACCATGCCGACAAGATCCGCGCCGCGTTCGCTCGGATCGTCGCCGAAGCCCCCGAACCGCCCGAGATGCCCGACGCCGCGACGGACGCGGTCGGTGGCCGCCGCGGTCGGGGTCCACTGACGGCGCTCGCCGCCGCAGCCGTCGTGCTGATCGTGATCGGCGCCGCCGCCTTGCTGCGACCGTCCGCTCCGGCGGTCACGCCCGGCACCGCTCCCACCTCCGAGGCCGTCTACGTCGACACGACCCTCGTGGCGCCAGGGGAGGTGAGCATGGTCGACGTGGCGTTCCTCATCGACCCGTCGGTCGACGTCTCGTCGTGGGAGACACATCTCGAGGCGTCCGCGATCGGCCCGAACGGCGAAGCGAAGATCGACGTGCTCGACGCCGGCACCGTCGCCGCCATCGCAGAACCGACGCTCGGGGGTCGGGTCCGCCCGGTAGGGGCCGTCGTCGCCCAGGGCCTCTCCGCCGACGCCGGAGCCCGCATCGTCGACGCCCTCGGTTCGGCTGCGCCGATCCCCGGCATCACGGTGTCCGATGGCGACGGCGGTTCCGTCGCCCTCTCCGACGAGCTGCTCCGCGCCGTCGTCGTCTCCTCCCGGGAAGGCATCTCCCCGTTCGTCTCGCCGTCCACCGACGAACCGCTCCGAGCCGACCTCGCCCGGCTCGGGATCCGGGTCCTGATGCGCCAGACGGGCCGGTTCGGGGTCGTGACCGGGACCGAGGCGCTCACCGTTCGCGCCGTCGCCGTCGACGAGCTCGGCCGTCCCGACCTGCTGGAAGAGCGGTGGCGCCGGCTCATCGAGCAGGCGTGCACCGCCATCGGATCCGGCGGGTCCCTCGAGCCGGTGGCGGAACAGTTCGCGGGGGAGGGGTTCGGCATGGACCGAGCGTCGGCCCTCGTCGAACGGATCGTCGCGATCGCCTGCCCGGAAGCGATCCCTCCGGATGATCTGCAGATCGTTCCCTGGCCACCGGCGGGTGGGTTCGACGCGGTGGCCGTTGCACAGATGCCGGTGCAGGTCCCGGCGGCGCCCGAGCCGGTCTGCTGTGCCTCGCCCGGCTCGCCGTTCGAGACCGGCGTCCCGCTCGGTCCCGGCGATCTGACCGATGCCGACCGCGAGCTCATCCGCCAGGCCGCCGCGCCCATGTTCGAGGTTGGCGGAACGCCGCCGCCCTACCGCGCGTTCGCCGTGTTCCGATACCGGAAGGACCTCGTCGTCGTCCTCGAGGGCGGGAACGGCTTCCGGAGGGCCTTCACGATCCGGCGAGAAGGCGACGGCATCCTCACCGAGATCCTCGCCGAGGCGGGCCAACCCGCGTACACCTTCGGCGATCAATCGGTCCGGATCGTGTGGCTGGACGCGCCTCCGGGGACCGCGTGGGTC
>JALVQZ010000244.1 GCA_027036355.1 Acidimicrobiia bacterium
ATCCACACGATCGACGTGGCTCCGGCGAGGACGAGCAGGACCAGGGCCAGGGCCAGGTAGTACTCCCACAGCTCCCGGGTCTCGGTCTCGAAGGCGACCTCCGAACCGATGTCGTCGAGGATGCGCTGCAGCTCGTCGGCGGTCGCCGCCGTCGAGAACCGACCGCCGGTCGCCTCGGCGATCGAACGCAAGGACGCCTCGTCGGGGGGCACCGGGATCACCTCGCCCTCGTAGGTGATCCGACCGTCCGGGGTGCCGAACGAGATCGTCGAGACCGGCACGCCGGCGTCCACGGCCGCCGCCACCGCATCCTCCGGCGCTCGACCCATGGTGGTCGTGCCGTCGGACAGGACCACGATCGCGGCCGGCACCTCGTCGCCTTCGTCCTGACGCTCGGCGTCGATCAGGGCCAGACCGGCGAAGATCGCCTCACCCACCGCGGTGCCCTCCCCCAGCACGAGACCGTCGATGCCCTGGTCGACGAGCACCCGGTCGGTGGTCGGCGGAACCGCGGGCAACGCCACCCCGGCGAAGGGCACGAGGCCGATCCGCAGCTCCTCGGGTGCGAGCCTGACGAACTCCTTGGCGGCCGTCTTGGCGGCATCGAGACGCGTCGGAGGCACGTCGTCGGCATCCATCGACAGCGACACGTCGATCGACAAGATGACCGTCGCCTGCTCCCGCGGCACGCGCACCTCCCCGACCGGACGGGCGAAAGCCGCCACGACGACGCCGAGCGCCAACAGGAACGCCGCCGCCGGCACGTAGCGCCGCCATCCCGGCCGATCCGGAGCGACCGAATCGAGGAGCTCGACGTTCGAGAACCGCACCGCATGGCGCTTGGCGCCTCGCAGCGCCACCAGGTACCAGACCACGAGGATCGCCGGAACCGCCAGCAACCACAGACGCTCGGACGCCAAGAACGTCATGGCCGGCGCCCCGTCGTCCTCCCCCGGCGCCGCTGCGACACGTGCCGGACCACGTCCTTGACCCAATCCCGGTCGGTGCGCAGCACGAGATGATCCGCCCCGACCGACCGGATCCCGGCCGCGATGGCCGCTCGCTGCTGCGACGCCGCCTCCGCGAAACGGTCCCGCAGATGCGACGACGAGGTGTCCACCCAGCGCCTCCGACCGGACTCCGGATCGGCCATCGCCACGACCCCGACGTCGACCAGCTCCAGCTCCCTGGGGTCGACGATCTCCACCGCGATGACATCGTGGCGTCGCGCGACGACCCGCAGCTCGCGAACCCACGCCGGATCGTCGAGGAAGTCGGACACGACGATGACGAGACCCCGCCGGCGAGCCAGGCGGCTCGCCTCCCGCAGCGCCGCCGCCAGATCCGCCCGTCCGGCGTCACGGTCCGACTCGAGCATCGCGAACAGCACGCCCTGGAGATGCCTCCGGCCGGAACGATGCGGCAGCCAGCGTCTTCGTTCGCCCTCGGCCAGCAGCGCCCCGATGCGGTTGCCGCCGCGCTGGGCCAGATAGCCCAGGGCCGCGGCCCCGGCGACCGCCAGGTCCCGCTTCTCCACCAACGCCGTCCCGAAGCTCATCGACCCCGACAGGTCGGCGACGACCGTCGTCTCCAGCTCCCGGTCGGCGATCGTGTCCCGCACGTGCGGCTCACCGGTGCGGGCGGTGACGTTCCAGTCGATCCGCCGCACGTCGTCGCCGGGCCGGTAGACCCTGGCCTCACCCAGCTCGGAACCGTGCCCGGGGATCAGACCCTCGTAGTCGCCCTGCAGGATGCCGTCGAGGCGTCGCAGCACCTGCAACTCGAGGCTCCGCAACGCGGCGTGAGGCTCGGTGGGTCGGTTCACGACACCCCCGGCGCGTCGGGTGGCAGCTCCCGCACCGCCCCGGTGGCATCCACCGCCGGCGGCGTCTTCGGCTCGTCCTTGACGGCCAGACGCGGCGCCGGCATCGTCGACAACAGCTCCACGAGTACGTCGTCGACCGTGACTCCGTCGGCCAGGGCCTCGTATGACAGCACCAGCCGGTGGTTGAGGACGTCGTAGGCGACGTCGTAGACGTCCTGCGGCAACACGTACCCGCGTCCACGCAGCAGCGCCATGCCCCGTCCGGCGGCGACGAGCGCCAGGGACGCCCGCGGGCTCGCCCCGTACTCGATGAGCCCGTCGAGCTTCGGGATCCCCGCCGCGTGGGGATCCCGGGTGGCGAGCACGAGACGGATGGCGTAGTCGGCGACCGCCGGATCCACGTAGATGTTCGCCGCGGTGCGCTGCATGGCGATCACGTCGTCCGGATCGAGGATCTTGGCCGCCGCCTCCGGTCCGGTACCGGACCGCCGAACGATCTCCTTCTCCTCGTCGGGACTCGGGTACCCCACCGGGATCCGCATCAAGAACCGATCACGTTGGGCCTCGGGGAGCGGGTAGACCCCTTCGGACTCGATCGGGTTCTGGGTCGCCATCACCAGGAACGGAGACGGAGCCGGGAACGTCCGGTCGCCGATCGTGACCTGGCGTTCGCCCATCACCTCGAGCATCGCCGACTGCACCTTCGCCGGGGCTCGGTTCACCTCGTCGGCGAGCACGAAGTTGGCGAGCACCGGACCGGGCTCGACGTCGAACCGCTCCTGCGACGCTCGATAGATGCGGGTCCCGACGATGTCCGACGGGATGAGATCCGGCGTGAACTGGATCCGGGAGAACGACCCGCCCAGGACCCTGGCCATCGTCCGCAGCGTGATCGTCTTGCCCAGGCCGGGGACGCCTTCGAGGAGGCAATGACCGTCGGCGAGAAGACCCACCATGAGCCGCTCTAGGACCCGGTCCTGTCCCACCACGACCTTGCGCATCTCGAACAGCGCCTGTTCGAGCTGGGTCGATCTGAGGGCGAAATCGTCGGTCATCGAACCTCCAGGTTCTCGGCGATGAACTGCACGGCGTCGCCACCGAGCTCGGCCGGGGCGATGATCTCGACCACGGTGCCCGACTCGGTGGCGAACACCAGACGGATCCTGAGCGCGTCGGACTCGATCACGGCGTCGCGGCCGGCGACGGTCGTCGCCTCCCCCGCCGCCGAGTCGAGCAACGCCGCCGCGTTCGGACCGGCCGTCGCCCGAACCGCCACCGAACCTGCGGGACCGTCCAAGATGGTGACCTGCTGGACGGTCTCCCCGACGCTGGAGACCCTGGTCGAGGTGACCGCATAGCCGTCGGGGAGCGCACCCACCGCGACGAGCGGATCGGACGGCGCCGTCGGGACGAGCTGGTCGAAGCCGCCGAGCTCGTCGAGCATCTGGCGCAGCTCGGGAGGCAAGCTCCCGAGGAGGTCGTCGGGGTCGATCGTTCCGTCGGCGAGCCCGTCGAACAACCCGTCGAAGAGCTGCTGGGGATCGATCGGGCCGAGATCCTGCGGCGGCGACGCCGCTCGCGGTCCATCGACCGTGCCGGTCTCGGCCACGGCGAGGGCCGTGTCGATCGGTACCGCGAAGCCGATCCCATTCGAGCCGCCCGACGCCGACGCGATCGCCACGTTGATGCCGATCACCCGGCCATCGAGACCGACCAGCGGGCCTCCCGAGTTGCCCTGGTTGATGGCAGCGTCGGTCTGGATGAGACCGGTGATGGTCGAACCACCCACATCGAGGCTCCGGTCGAGCGCCGACACGATGCCCGAGGTCACCGTCTGGTCCAGACCGAACGGGCTTCCGACGGCGACGACGGTCTGACCCACCTCGACCGGCTCCCCGTCCGCCAACGGCGCGACGACGAGATCGGGCAGGTCGACGTCGACGACCGCCACGTCCCTGACGCGGTCCCTGGCGACGACGGTCCCGGCGGCCGAACGGCCGTCTCCCAGACGCACCGTGACGGTGTCGGAGCCGGCGACGACATGAGCGGCGGTGAAGATGAGGCCCGACGGGTCGTACACGAACCCCGATCCCAGCCCCCCGGGGGTCTCGATCTGGACGACGGCGGGCAAGATCGCCTGGGCCACCACGGCGACGGGCTCCGTCCCCGCGGCGGCCGGCTCTCCGCCCCGAGACGAGGCCGCGAACAACCCGGCGGCGACGAGGAGCACGGCGACGGCGATCGCCCCGGAGATCAGACCGATACGGCGACGCCGCGGCACGGCGGCCGCCGAGGGGACCGGCGCGCCAGGATCCACAGGCGCCGGGACTTCCCCGTCGGGCGGCACCGGCGGCAGATCACGCCACGTCCGCCCGGTATCGATGGGAGCGGTCTGGTCGGTATCTCGGGTCACCACGAAGATCTCCTTCTCGGTGTCTCGGCCAGAACGCTACGACGGGTCGGGTAAAGCCGGCATAAAGCCCGCCCGGTGCAGCGGCGTCTACCGGCCGCCGCGGAGCGGGGAGACGACCGGATGGATGCCGTCTTCGCCGACGACCTCGGTGGCCGAGGCCTCCGGTCCGAGGGGCAGCCACAGGGCGAACTCGGCGCCTGCGCCCCGCTCGGAGGCCACGGTGACCGCACCGCCGTGGGCCTCCGCGATCTGCCTGGCGATGGCCAGCCCCAGGCCGCTGCGACCCTCACCGCCGAGACTCGAAGCGTCCTCGGACCAGAAGCGCCGGAAGACGTGCTCGTGGTCTCGGGGGTCGATCCCGGGACCGTCGTCGTCGACGGCGATCCACGCCCAGTTGCCCATCGTCCCGCTCCCGACCCGGACCACCGAGCCCGGTCGGGTGAGGCGGGCGGCGTTACCGACCAGGTTGGCGTAGGCCCGCTTGAGGGCGTCGCGGTCCGCCTCCACGACGGCGGCGGAAACGGCGGCGGGGTCGACGGTGACGGACGCCCCTGCGAAGGCGCCGGTATGTTCGGCCACGACCTCGTCGACCACCTCGGCGAGGTCCGTGCGGCTGCGACTCGACGCCGGCGTCACGTCCCTGGCGAAGGCGACCAGATCGTCGACGGATCTGGCGGTGCGATCCACGGTCCGCCGCACCGTCTCGGCGGCCGTCCGCAGCGACCCCGCGTCGGCCTCGGGGTCTCCGAGAGCGACGTCCAGGGTGGTCGCCATCACCGCCAGCGGGTTACGCAACTCGTGGGAGATGTCCTGCACGATGCGCCGGCGAGCCTCGACGCCCTCGGCGATCCGGTCCAGCATCGAGTCGAACGTCTCGGCGAGCTCCTTCAGCTCGTCGTCGGGGCCCTCGAGGTCGATCCGGCGAGACAGGTCGTCGGCGCCACCGATGTCGCGGGCGACCGCGACCACCCGACCGATGGGGCGAAGCGAACGGTCCGCGACGAACCATCCCACCGCGAGCGACACCGGGAACAACCCGACGAGCGCCCACAGCGAGATCGTCCGGAGCTCCTCCAGGGTCCTGGCGTCGATGACCTGCTCCATCGTGACGAACCGGAGCTGGATCTCCCGGGCCACGGTGACGATCTCCCCGGTGGAAGGATCCAGATAGCTGGTGAAGGCCGTCCCCGCGGTCACCGGCTCGGAGACCAGCGACCGTGACACGGCCATGTAGACGACCCCGAGCGCGGCGGCCGCGATCCCGAAGACCAGCACCGTGTAGGTCAGCGCCAGCCGGAAGCGAACCGAACGCAGCAGGGCGCTCACGACACCGCCTCCAACCGGTACCCGAAGCCCACGACGGTCTCGATGATCCCGTCGACCCCCGCGTCTCGGAGTTTCCTGCGCAGGTTCGACACGGTCACCCGGACGGTGTTGGTGAACGGGTCGGCATGCTCGTCCCATACGTGGTCGAGGAGCTGCTCGGTGCTGAGCGCCTCGCCCGGGTGCAGCATCATGTACCGCAAGAGCGCGAACTCCTTGGCGGTCAATGCCAGCGGCTCCCCCGACACGGTGACCGTTCGGGCGGCGGCGTCGAGACGGACGGGTCCCGCTTCGACCACCGCCCTGGTCGCGTCGGCGTCCCTGCGCAGCAACGCCCGGACCCGGGCGAGCAGCTCGGGGAAGGCGAACGGCTTGACGAGATAGTCGTCGGCGCCCTCGTCGAGACCTCGGACGCGATCTTCCAGCGAGTCCCGGGCCGTCAGCATCAGCACCCTGGGCTGCGGACCGCCGGCCCTGCGCATGTCGGCGCACACCGTGAGCCCGTCGCCGTCGGGCAGGTTGAGGTCCAACAGGACCAGGTCGTACGGAGCGACGGCGAAACGCTCCAGGGCCCCGCGGGCGTCGAAGGCCACGTCGACGGCGTAGCCCTCGCGCCGCAGCCCGACGCCCAGCGCCTCGGCCAGCTCGACCTCGTCTTCGACCACCAGGACCCGCATCGAACGAAGGCTATCGCCCCGCCGCGCATCCGAATGCGCCGACTGTCGTCACGGGGCCGGTACCGTTCTGGCCGATGAAGCGTCTCTTCGGCTCGATCGCCGCCGCCGCCGTGTTCCTCGCGGCCTGCAACAACGCCGTCCCTCCATCACTGGAGTCGACGACGACCACCACCGCAGGCGCCCCACCATCGTCGGTGACCACCACGTCGGTGACGCTTCCCCCACCGGACCTGAGTGAACCCGCGACCGTCGAAGCGGTGATCGACGGCGACACGATCAGGGTCGTCACCGGCGGCGTCGAAGCCGAGGTCCGCCTCCTCGGGGTCAACGCTCCGGAAGCCGACGAGTGCTACGGCGACGAAGCACGGACCGAGCTGACCGGGCTCCTCGGCAGCTTCGAGATCGTGATGCTGCCCGGGACCGAGGACACCGACCCGTTCGGGCGGCTCCTTCGTTACGTCTACGTGGACGGCCCCGACGACGCGACGTTCGTCAATGAGGAGCTGGTCGTCGCCGGTGCCGCCGTCGCCCTCCAGAACGGCCACGAGTTCGAGGCCGAGTTCAAGGCTCTCGAGGACCTCGCCTACGCGTCGGGGCGGGGGATGTGGGGCACCTTCGTCTGCGGCCATCCCGAATCCGGCGTGGCGCCCGATCGTCCGCAGCTCCGGGTCGACGGGGTGTCGTTCGATCCGCCCGGTCCCGACGGCGACGCCCTCGACGCCGAATGGGTCGAGCTGGTCAACGAGTCGTACACGAGCGTGGACCTGGGGGGATGGGTCATCCGCGACGAGTCGTCGAGCAACCGCCTCGAGATCCCCCGAGGCACGGGCCTGGCGCCGGGGAACACGATCCGGATCGTCACGGGATGCGGGACGTCGGGCCCGAGCGCCGTCTACTGGTGCGCCGACTCACCGGTGTGGAACAACGACGGCGACACCGTCATCGTGCAGGATCATCTCGGCAATGTCGTCGACCGCTACGTCTACGGCGGTGACGGCGCCTGAGCGCATCGCGGGGCTCGTTCAGAGTCGCCGGGCGACGGTCTTCATCTCCATGAACAACCGCAGGTAGTCCGGACCGCCGGCCTTGGCGTTGGATCCCGACATGTTGAACCCGCCGAACGGCTGCACACCGACGAGCGCCCCGGTGATCTTCCGGTTGATGTAGAGGTTGCCGACGTAGAACTCGCGACGGGCCCGCTCGATGCGAGCCTCGTCCGTCGAGTAGAGACCGCCGGTCAGCCCGTATTCGGTCCCGTTGGCGACGGCGATCGCCTCGTCGAAGTCGGCCACCCGGATGACCGACAGAACGGGCCCGAAGATCTCGTACTGGGCGAGACGGGCGTTGGGCGCGACATCGGTGAAGACCGTCGGCTCGATGTACCAGCCCCCGTCCCGGTCGATCGGTCGCCCACCCATCACCAGGGTCCCCTCGCCCTTGCCCTTCTCGATCTCGGACAGGATGTTGCGGTGCTGAACGGCCGAGATCACCGGCCCCATGGCGTGGTTCTCCGCCGGCGGCCCGATCGACAGCGCCGCGGCCCGCTCGACGACCTTGTCCACCAACGCGTCGTGGATGGCGTCGAACGCGATGAGCCGTGACGCCGCCGAGCATTTCTGGCCTTGGAAGCCGTAGGCGCTGCGCACGATGTCGTCCGCCGCCGCGTCGAGGTCCGCGGTGTCGTCGACGATCATCGCATCCTTGCCGCCCATCTCCATGTACGCCCGCTTGAGCCATCGCTGACCGGGATGAACGATCGACGCCCGTTCCCCGATCCGCAGGCCGACCTCCTTCGACCCGGTGAAGTTCACGAACCGCGTCCGGGGATGGTCGACCAGCGCATCACCGATGACCGAACCGGCGCCAGGGAGGAAGTTGACGACGCCGTCGGGCATGCCGGCCTCCGCCAGCACCTTCATGAACCCCCATCCGACGAGCGGGGTGTTGGATGCCGGTTTGATCACCACCGTGTTGCCTGCGGCCACGGGCCCCATCGCCATGCCCACCAGGATGGCGAGAGGGAAGTTCCACGGTGGGATCACGACCCCCGCGCCGAGCGGCTGGAGCCACGATTCGTTGAGCTCCCCCGGCCGGTCGTACACGGGGAGCGGCTTGGCCATGTCGAGCGCCTGGAGGGCGTAGTACCGGCAGAAGTCGACGGCCTCGGCGACGTCGGCCTCCGCTTCCGCCCAGTTCTTGCCCGCCTCGTAGGTCTGCCAGGCCGCGAACTCGAACTTCCGAGCCGCGATGAGGTCGCCGACGCGATGGACCAATCCGGCGCGCTCCTCGGCGGTGCGCGCCGCCCAGCCGGGGAACGCCGTCCATGCCGCGTCGAGCGCCCGGTCCACGTGATCGACGTCCGCCGAGGAAGCCGTTCCGATGACCACCTCGGGACGGGCCGGATCGACCGATTCGATCCGCTGTTTCGTGCCGACCTGGTCCGGACCGATCACCAGCGGCGCCTCCTCACCGAAGCGGGCGGCGACGTCCGCCAACGCCCGCTGGTAGGCCGTCCGGGCCGGTTCCTGGCCGAAGTCCGAATACGGTTCGTTCTGGAACGGCTTCACGGCGGCTCCTCCTCGCGTCGGGGGTCCAAAGGCTACCGCGGCTCCGGCGGACCCGGTCCCGAAACCGTTGAAGGAGCCGCCACCACCACCCGATACACAACGGGTGAGACCACGCGTGCTCGTCATCGAGGACTCCGCCAGCGTTCGGCGGCTGGTCGAGGTGTGCCTTCGGGTCATCGAGGTGGACCTCGATGCGGCCGAGGACGGCATCGAGGGCCTCGAACGAGCCCGCCAGACGCTCCCCGACGTGATCATCCTCGACATCGGACTGCCGGGGATGGACGGCTGGGAGGTCCTCAGGAACCTGCGCAACGGCGATGCCACCGCCGACATCAAGGTCCTGATCCTCACCGCGCACGCCCAACCGGAGATGGCCGACAAGGCCCAACAGGGAGGCGCCGACGCGTTCATGACCAAGCCGTTCCGACCCCTCGATCTTCGCGAGCAGGTGGAGAAGCTGCTCGCCGGTTGACCGCGGCGGGCCGACGATCAACCGGTGCCGGCCGGGTCCCGTGCGGTCACGACCGACGAGCTGCGAACGCGGGCTCGCAGGCCGTTGCCGACGGCCGCGAGTTCGGACACCTCGTGCGCCAGCACGGCGCCGGCCACCGAAAGGATCCCGAAGGCGGCCGCAGGGACGAGGACGACGAGGATCCCGATGGCGAACACGACGTTCTGGCGGCTGATGCGTGCCACGCGCCGACCGAGACGGGCGGCGTCGACGAGTACCCCGAGGTCGTCGCCCATCAAGGCCACGTCGGCGGCCTCGATGGCGGCGTCGGTCCCGGCGGCGCCCATCGCGATCCCGACCGTTGCCGTCGCCAGCGCCGGAGCGTCGTTGATGCCGTCCCCGACCATCGCCGTCGCCCCGAGGGTCGCCTCGAGTTCGGCGACGACCTCGGCCTTGTCCTCGGGCTTGAGCTCCGCCCGAACATCGTCGATGCCGAGGGCGGCGGCGATGGTCGGGGAC
>JALVQZ010000245.1 GCA_027036355.1 Acidimicrobiia bacterium
GTACCGCACGAGGGTCATCCGCGACCGTCTCGCCGCCCAGGACGCGCCGACCGAGTCGGAGCTTCGCCGGTACGCAGAACTCCTCGACGACGTCATCGACGGCATGGAGGCTCAGCCGGTGACGAACCTCACCGACGAGGAACGGAACGTGCTCGAGAGGGCCCAACGGGAGGCGAAGGATCTGAGGGAACGGGTCCGACGCTGGATCTCGGGCGAGGAAGGGCCGAGCGACGGACAGTTCGAGACGACCGTCCTCTGACGCACCTCAGGCTTCCCGGAGGGCCGCGGCGAACGCGGCGACGGTCCGGGCGACGTCGCTCCCGGTCGTCCGGTGGCTCGAAACCGAGATGCGGATCGCCGGTCGCCCCTGCCAGGTCGTGGCGCCCATCCATGCCTCGCCGCCGTCCTGGACGTGCCCGAGCACGCCGACGGTGGTGACGTCGTCCGTGAAGCGAACCAGCACCTGGTTCAGGACCACCTCGTTGAGGATGTTCGCGCCGGGCAGTTCGGCGAGGCCCTCCGCGAGGGAGCGGGCGTGGGCGCAACAGCGGTCCACGAGGTCGGCGACGCCGGCCCGGCCGAGCGACGCGATCGCCGCGTACACCGGGATGCCACGGGCCCGACGCGACGCATCGGGTGTCCATTCCATGGCGTCGTAGCGGCTGCCCAGGTCGGGGAGGTAGGCCGCAGTGCCGCCCATCGCGGCCCGATGCGCGGCAGGGTCGGCGCACACGGCGATCCCCGAGTCGTACGGGACGTTCAGCCACTTGTGGGCGTCGAACGCCCACGAATCGGCTCGGTCGAGCCCATCGACCAGATGCCTGCGGTCCGTCGAGGCTGCCGCCCAGATCCCGAAGGCCCCGTCCACGTGCACCCACGCGCCGTGACCGTGGGCGACATCGGCGATCTCGCCGACCGGATCGAACTCACCCGTGTTCACCTCACCGGCCTGGGCGACCACCACCGTCGGAGCATCGTGGTCGGCGAGAGCTCCCGCCAAACGATCGGTGCGCATGCGGCCACGTTCGTCGACGTCGACCAACACCAGCGCGTCGGTGCCGATGCCCAACAGCCGCAGCGCACGATCGACGGTCATGTGACGCAGACGACCCGTGACAACCCGCAACGGCGGGGCGCCGGCGAGGCCTCGCGATCCCACGTCCCAACCGGCATCGGCGAGCACCCGGTGCCGGGCCGCCGCCAGGCACGTCACATGCGCCATCTGGCAGCCGGTCACGAACGCCGTCGACGCTTCCGATGGGAGGCCGAGGAGTTCCCCGACCCATCCAGCGGCGATCTCCTCGATCACCGACGCCGCCGGACTGGACACGAACGAGAAGGCGTTCTGATCCCACGCGGAGGTCAACCAGTCCGCAGCCAGCGCTGCCGGCAGCCCGCCCCCGGTCACGAACCCGAAGTAGCGGCCCCCTGCGACAGCCACCAGGCCCGGATCGGCGTCGGTGGCCAAGCGAGCCAGCACGGCCTCGGCGCTCGTCGGCGCGTCGGGGAGCGGCGCGCCGAGCCGTGCCCGCAGCTCGTCGGCGTCGATCCGAGGAACCACGGCGCGGTCGTCCACGGTGCGCAGGAAGTCGACCGCGAGCCGGTGGCTCGTCGACAGCGCCCGCTCTCTATCGTCCATCGGGGCACCCTACCGGCCGCGGTCGCTCCGGATGGGCTGCGAGGCGAGGCCGTCGTCGAGGTCCCGTCGGGAACCTGCCGAGCCACGTACCCTTGGGGGGAGGAGCCGATGACCGTCGCACCCGACATCGGCGGGTCGGTCGTCCCGACCCGGTACTGGCACCGTCTCGAGGACGGTCGCATCCAGTGCGACCTGTGCCCCCGGTTCTGCAAGCTGCGGGAGGGCCAGCGGGGGCTCTGCTACGTGCGGGCGAGGGAAGGCGACCGGATCGTCCTCACCACCTACGGGCGGTCCTCCGGCTTCGCCATCGACCCGATCGAGAAGAAGCCCCTCAACCACTTCCTCCCCGGCACCCCCGTCCTGTCCTTCGGGACCGCGGGATGCAACCTGGCGTGCCGCTACTGCCAGAACTGGGACATCTCCAAGGCGAAGGAGTTCGACGTCCTCGCCGACGAGGCGTCCCCCGAGCGGATCGCCCAGGTCGCCGACGAACTCGGGTGCCGCTCGGTCGCCTTCACCTACAACGACCCGGTCATCTTCATGGAGTACGCCGACGACGTCGCCGACGCCTGCCACGAGCGGGGGATCAAGGCGGTCGCCGTCACCGCCGGCTACATCACGCCAGAGCCTCGAAGGGAGTTCTTCGCCCACCTCGACGCCGCCAACATCGACCTCAAAGGCTTCTCCGAGGAGTTCTACAAGCGGCTCTGCGCCGGGCACCTCGACCCGGTCCTCGACACGATCGAGTACGCCTGCACCGAGACCGACGTCTGGGTGGAGCTGACGACGCTCCTCATCCCCGGCGCCAACGACGATGACGACGAGATCGACCGGATGACGACCTGGATCGTCGAACACGTCGGACCGGACGTTCCCCTCCACTTCACCGCCTTCCATCCCGACTTCCGGATGCTCGACACGCCACCGACGCCGCCCGACACGCTGTCCCACGCCAGGGAGATCGCCCTCGCCAACGGGCTGCGGTACGTCTACACCGGCAACGTCTACGACCCGGAGGGCCAGACGACCACGTGCCACCGCTGCGGGGCCACCCTCATCGGTCGGGTCGGCTACGAGATCACCCGATGGGGCCTCGACGACCACGGTCGGTGTGTCGCCTGCGGCGAGGAGCTGCCCGGCGTCTTCGAGGCCCACCCCGGCGACTGGGGATCGCGTCGGGTTCCGCTGCGCTTGGGGACGGTCCCGTGAGTGAGGAGTACGGCGTCGCTCGTGCGATGGCTCACGAAGGTGGCGCGGTCGCCGGGGACGACGCCACGTGAGGAGGGGTGAGATGCGGAGGACATGGTTGTGGCTCGGGCGGGCCATCGGGCTCGCCGCCGGGTTCGGCTGGCTGTTCGTGCTCGTCGTCGGGATGCTGAACCCGTCCGAGCCGGTCACCGCCGAAGGCGTGGCGCTGTTCGGCTTGCTGCTCGCCGGTGGAGCCACCGTGCTGTACTCGTTCGTCGACGTGAGGAGGGCGGCGATCGCCGCTGCCGTGATGACGGTCGCCATCGCCGTCTTCTCGTGGATGTCGGCGGGCAGGAACCAGTGGATCGCGGTGCTGTTCACCGCCGGGCCCTTCGCGGTGTTCTCCCTGGCGGCCTGGCCGGCGGTGAACAGCAC
>JALVQZ010000246.1 GCA_027036355.1 Acidimicrobiia bacterium
CCATGGAACGGGAGGCACGTATCAGGGAGCTCCTCGAGCGGGACCGCTACGCGGCCGGGCTCGGGATCTCGCTGGTGGAGGTCACCGACACCGAGGTGATCGTCGCCATGCCGGTGACGTCCGAGCACGAGAACTTCCACGACGGCATCCACGGCGGCGCCGTGTTCTCCCTGGCCGACTGCGCCTTCTCCCTGGCGTCCAACGCCGCCGGAGACGCCGTCGCCATCGACACGCACATGGCGTTCACCGCCGGAGCCGATCGGGGTGACACGCTGACGGCCACCGCCGTCGAGGTGACCCGCGGCCGGACCCTCGGGACCTACCGGGTGACCGTCTCCCGCGCCGACGGGCGCACCTGCGCCCTGTTCACCGGCACCGTCTACATCCTTCCCGAATGAACCCCAGGATCGTGAGGTCCGCAGCGACGCGCCGTTGCGGCCCTGGTCGCCGGACGCCGATCAGGTCGCGGCCAGGTCGCCGCCGAGGTAGGCGCGGATGACCTCGGGGTCCCGCTGGACCTCCTCGGGCTTGCCGATCGCGATGCGCTTGCCGAAGTCGAGGACCATCACCCGATCGGCGATGTCCATGACGAGACCCATGTCGTGCTCGACGAGGATCATGGCGATGCCCAACTCCTCCCGGATGTCGAGGATGAACCGGGCCATGTCCTCGGTCTCCTCCAGGTTCATCCCGGCCACCGGCTCGTCGAGGAGCAACAGCTCGGGCTCCATCGCCAAGGCCCGCCCCAGCTCGACCCGCTTCTGGACGCCGTACGGCAGCAACGCCACCGGGTAGGCCCGCCACTGCTCGATCTCGAGCAGATCGATGATGTCCTCCACGACGGCCCGATTGGCCAGCTCCTCCCGTTTGGCCCTCCCCCACCAGATCGCCCCGTCCCACCACGACACGTGGGTGCGGACGTGGCGCCCCAGGGTGATGTTCTCCAGCACCGTCATGTGCGGGAACAGCTCGATGTTCTGGAACGTGCGGGCGATCCCCAACTCGGCGATCTTGTCGGGACGCTCCCGCAGGATGCTCGATCCCTTCCAGACGATGTCGCCCTCCTGGGGGTGGTAGACGCCGTTGAGACAGTTGAACGTCGAGGTCTTCCCCGCTCCGTTGGGTCCGATGATGGCGAACAGCTCCCCGTCGTCGACGTGGAACGACACGTCCGTCAGGGCCTTGACGCCCTTGAACGACAAACTGACGTCGGTGAACTCCAACAGATGCTCGTAGCCGCGTTCTTCGACCGACAAGCCTGCCTGGGAACGGGTCTCGAAGCTGAGGCGCCGACGATCGCTCACGACAGCCACCGCTTCCTGCGCTTGTAGTGCTTGACCTCCCGGAACGACTTGCGCTCTCCCTCGCCGTGGAGACCGAGGTAGAACTCCTGGACGTCCTCGTCGGAGAGCAGCTTCTGAGGATCGCCGTCCATGACGACCTTGCCCACCTCCATGATGTAGCCGAAGTCGGCGATCGACAGCGCCATGTTGGCGTTCTGTTCGATGAGCAGCACCGACGTCCCCTGCTTGTTGATGTCGACGATGATGTCCCGGATCTGCTGCACCAGCAGGGGCGCCAGACCGAGAGACGGTTCGTCAAGGATGAGGAGCTTGGGAGCGGCCATCAACGCCCGCCCGATGGCGAGCATCTGCTGTTCACCGCCCGACAGGAACCCGGCCTGGTCCTTGCGTCGCTTCGCCAGCACCGGGAACATCTCCATGACCCGCTCGTAGGCGCCCTTGACCGACGCCGCGTCGTTGTTGGTCACCGCGCCGGTGCGGAGGTTCTCGTCGACGGTCATCTCGGCGAAGACCCGGCGGCCCTCCATCACCTGGGCGATGCCCATCCGCACGATGTCGGAGGGGTCCTTGCCGTCGATGCGTTCGCCGGCGAGGGTGACCGAACCCTTGGTGATGTCACCCTCGTGGATGTCGAGCAGGCCGGTGATCGCCCGCAGCGTCGTCGTCTTCCCCGCGCCGTTGGCGCCGAGCAGCGCGACGATCTGGCCGTCACGGACCTCCAACGAGAGCCCGCGCAGCACCAACACGACGTCGTTGTACACGACCTCGAGGTTGGCGACTTCGAGCATGGCCTGCCTTTCGAAGGGTCGGGGTTGGGGCGGGGATCGCTCCCCGCCCCAACCGGTTCATCGGTTCCTTACAGCTGGTAGCACGGCTCGGTGTACTCGAAGTCCTTCGCCGCATCGGAGACGAAGAAGTCCTTCACCAGCTCCGATCCCGTGGTCGTGCCCTCACCGGACAGCACCTGCTCGGCGCCACCGGCGGCGGTGTACTTCTCCAGGCTCGGCTTGAACATGGCGATCGCCCGCTGCACGTACTCGTTGGGCGTGCCGGCGTAGCTCTGGTTGGGAGCCAGACCGCCGAAGTCGATGCCCGTCAGCGAGTTCGCCGCGGCCACGACACCGGCCCGGGTCAGGTCACCGTTGGCGATGGCCGTCTTCAGCACCTCGTGCAACGAGATGGAGTAGACCCACCCGATGACGAAGGCGTCCGAGGGACGGCGATCCGGGAAGGCCGCCGTCAGGACCTCCTGCATCTTCGCGGCGCCGGGGACGTCCTCGCCCCACACCACGTTGTAGCCGGGCTGGTAGTACACCTGGTCGATGAGCGGAGCCACCGGGCTGTCGAGCAGACGGAAGTCGTAGCTCGGCACCGAACCGGTCCACATGCCCTGGAAGCCGGCCTGCGCCGCGCCGCCCATGAGCTCGGCCGCCGTCGACGGGTTCGTCGTCAGGAACACCCAGTCGGCGCCCGACTGCGCGATCCCGGTGATGACCGGCGTCTGGTCCTGGCCGGGGATGACCGCAGCCTCACCGTCGTAGACCAGATCCATGCCGTAGAACTCGACGGCCTTCTTCACGCCGGCCGCCGCGTCCTGCCCGTAGTCGCCGGGGAACGTGGCGAGCGCGATCTTCGTGCCGCCCATCTCGTTGATGAAGCCCAAGATGTCCATCGCCTCGATGCAGTAGTTCGTGTACTGCTCGAGGGCCAGGCCACCGTCGAAGTCGGGGATGCCCCAGCCGGAGTACCAGGAGATCGGGAGGAACAACATCCCGTCTTCCTTGTACTTGGGCAGGGTCGCCACGTTCGTCGGCGATCCGGTCGAGTGGCCGAGGGCCACCACGTCGTTGCGGATCTTCTCGTACTTCTCGATGTGCTGGTCGACGTTGTAGTTCGTGTCCTCGATCACGAGGTTCACGGTCCACCCGTCGATCCCGCCGTTGGCGTTCACGTCGTCCCAGTAGGCGATCTGGGCGTCGGCGATGTCGGTCGTCAACGGGGAGAAGATCCCCGTCAGGTCGACGAGCATGCCGATGTTGATCGTCTTGGACTCGACGTCGACACCGAAGTCGGTCTTCATCTCTTCGCCGCCGCCCGACGGTGGCGCCGTCGTGGTCGTCCCGCCGCCCGACGGTGGCGCCGTCGTCGTCGTGCCTTCGCCGCCACCCGCCGCCGTCGTGGTCGTCCCGCCGCCGCTGCTACACGCAGCCGCGATCAGAGCGAACACCACCAGCAGCACGAGCCAGCTCGTACGCTTGGATGTCACGGATACCTCCTCCATCGCTTTTCTTGCATCGCTGAACGTCTTCCTCTTTCCTCTCCCCCGATGCCGCTCCGGTCGGGCGGCATCGAACGGACCTCGGTGATCAGTAGGTGAACGGCCACCCCTTCCAGTAGTTCCTGACCCGGATCCAGATCCCGTACAGCCCCAACGGCTCGGCGATCAGGAACACGATGATCAGGACGCCGAAGAGCGCGACGTTGAGCTGGAAGATGCTCAACCCCGGCCCGGCGGCTCCCGTCGACACGAACCCCAGGATGTCGTCGGGGCTCTTGCGGATGAACAGGTCGCCGAGCCAGGCGAGTGGGCCCTGGTTGGCGACCTGATCGGCGAAGAAGAACGTGATGTCCTCGACGATGCGGGGGATGAGCACCACGAAGAACGTCCCCAGCAACGTCCCGGCGATCGTCCCCGCCCCGCCGATGAGGATGATCGCGATGAACTCGACCGCCAGCAGCAGATCCCACGTCTCGGGGATGAGCCGACCCAGGATCACGGCGAAGAGCGCCCCGGCGATCCCGGCGTAGAACGACGAGATGGCGAAGGCCTGGGTCTTGCCCCGCACCTCGTTGACGCCCATGATCTCGGCGGCGATGTCCCGGTCCCGGATCGCCGCCCACGCCCGCCCGATCCGGGTCCGCATCAGGTTCTTGGCGACGAGGGTGAACACGATCACGGCGACCAGCAAGAAGAAGTAGGTCTTGGCGTCCGAGGTCAGCTGCACCCCGAGCCAGGGCCCGTCCTTGGCGAACGAGATGATCGGATCCCCCTTCCAGAGCGCGAACTCCAGCGGCGGCCACGGGCGGCCGGTCGTGGGGCCACCGGCGATCTTGCCGAAGTTGCGCCACAGGTGCAGACCGATGAACACGAGCCCCAACGTCACGAACGCCAGGTACAGGCCGCGGACCCGGACCGCCGTCGGGGCCACGATGATCCCGATGATGGCGGCGGCGATCCCCGCCGCCGGGAGCCAGATCCAGATGGGCAGCTCGAGCCCCCAGACGGTCTTGCCCGGGGTGCCGCCCAGCAGGACCGCCGTGTAGGCGCCGACGGCCATGAAGAACGAATGCCCGAGGGACACCTGTCCGGCGACGCCGGTGAGCAGGTTGAGGCCGAGCGCCGCGATGGCGAACACCAGCGCCCGGTTGATCAACACCAACCAGGACGACTCCTGCAGGAACGACAAGCCGGGGATGGCGCCGAGGGGAACGAGGAGCGCGAAGATCAGCAGCAACGCCACGGCGACGCGCTTGGTCGTCGTCGGGAACAGCGCCATCTCCGACTCGTAGTCGGTGAAGAGGTTCGGTCGTCCTCTCATACGCGGCGGATCTCCTCGGTCCCGAACAACCCGTAGGGCTTGACCAGCAAGATGAGCATCATGAACAGCCACGGCACGATGCCCGAGAACCCGACACCGAGCCACGACACGGTCGCCAGGTACGTTCCGGCGAACACCTCGGCCATGCCGATCAGGAGACCGCCGACGATGGCGCCCGTGACCGAGTCGAGACCGCCGACGATGACCGCCGGGAACGCCCGGAACACGATGAGCGCCGTGAACGGGGTCAGTCCGGCGGACGCCCGCGGCGCCATCGACGAGAAGATGCCCCCGATGGCCGCCAGGGCGGCGCCGATGGCCCACGCCACGGCGAAGACCTTGCCGACGGAGATGCCCTGCGCCATCGCCGCTTCCTGGTCGAAGGCCGTCGCCCGCATGGCGATCCCCATCCGCGACCGGAAGAACCACGCCAGCAGCAACATGGCGACCACGGCGACGATCATCGTCACGATCTGGGTCTTCGCCACCCGCAGGAGCCCGATCTCGACGATGTCGGCGCCCCACGGGTCGTTCAGGCCCCGCGCCTGGTTGCCCATGAAGTCATTCGTGACGGTGCGGATGATGAGGTCCAACCCGAGGGTGATCATCGCCACGGCGAACAGCGGCTCGCCGATCATCGGTCGGATCGTGATGCGCTCGACGATCATGCCCACCACCGCGGTCGCCAGGACCGCCAGGGCCGCCGACAGGATCCACTGTGCCGTGTAGGGCAGGAACTCGAGGAACCGGCCCGGCACGTTGAGGACGGTCGCGAAGTAGACGGTGAAGTAGGCGCCGACCGCGGCGAGGGCGCCGTGGGCGAAGTTCACGACCTGGGTCGCCTTGAAGATGATCACGAAACCCAGCGCCAAGATGGCGTAGATGGCGCCGAGCGCGAGACCCGACGACAGCGCGTTGATGAACTTCTCGGCGCCTCCGGCCCCGGCGACCTGAGCGACCACCACCACGGCGTCCATCAGTACATCGACTCCACGAGGTCGTGGAACATGTCCTCCATCGCCTTGCGCTTGAGCTTCTGGGTCGCCGTCAACTCGCCGTCCTCGTGGTCCAGCTCCTTGGGCAGGAGCCGGAACTTCTTGATCTGCTCGACCCTGGCGAACTTCTCGTTGGTCTGGTCGACGACCTTCTGGATGAGCTCGATCACCTCGGGCTTCTCCGACAGGTCCCGGTAGGTCGTGTACGGGATGCCCTTGCGCAGCGCCCAGTTGCCGACCGTGTCGTACTCGATACCGATCAGCGCCGTCAGGTACTTGCGGCGATCGCCGATGACCATGGCCTCCTTCACGTAGGGCGACGTCTTGAGGCTGTTCTCGATCTCCGACGGCGAGATGTTCTTGCCGCCGGAGGTGATGATGATGTGCTTGATCCGGTCGACGATCTTGACGTGGGTGCCTTCGACCCACACGCCCACGTCCCCGGTCTTCAGCCAGCCGTCGTCGGTGAAGGTCTCGGCCGTCGCCTCGGGCTTGTTCCAGTAGCCCTTGAAGTTGCCCGGATGCTTCGTCTGGATCTCGCCGGTCTCCTCGTCGATTCGCAGACCGATCCCGGGGTACGGCTCGCCGACGGTCCCCAACTTGACCCGGTGGGCGAAGTTGAGGGTCGCCACCGCCGAGTTCTCCGTCATGCCGTACAGCTCGTAGACCGGGATGCCGAGACCCATGAAGAACTCCAGGACCTCGGGAGCGATCGGCGCGGCGCCCGAACCCGCCCAGCGGCAATGGCGCAGCCCGATCCGTTCCTTCAAGGCCCGGAAGAAGATCGGGTTGGCGACCCAGTAGGCGAGCCGGCTCCGCCACGTGAAGTCGCCGCCGTTGGCGGCCCGGTCCTTGCCGATGATCGACGCCATCTTGAGGCCGAAGCCGGACACGAGGCGCTTGAAGAACGTGGCGTCCTCCAGCTTGATGAGGATCGTGGCATGGATCTTCTCCCAGATCCTCGGCACGGCGAAGAACAGGGTCGGCTGCACCTCCCGCAGGTTGGTCTGGACCGTCTCGATCGACTCGGCGAAGTTCAGGACGACCCCGTTCGAGCACATCGTCCACGTCGAGAAGATGCGTTCGGCCACATGGCACAACGGCAGGTAGGTGAGGACCTGATCCGACGGGCTCGGGAGCCGGTCGTCCTCGGTGCGGCCCTTGGCGTTGATGATCTTCTCCATGCAGAACTCGGCGTTGGCGTTGGTCAACATGGCGCCCTTGGGCGGTCCGGTCGTCCCCGACGTGTACACGAGGGTCATCACGTCGTCGCCGGTGGCCGCCGCCATCCGTTCCTCCACGGCGCCGGGATTCTGCTCGCGGTGCCGGCGTCCGAGCTCGAGGAAATCGTTCCAGTACAACAACCGCGGGTCGTCGTAGCTGCGGATCCCGCGCGGCTCGATGTACAGGATCTTCTTCACCTTGGGGAACGCGTCGGGGCCCGGGTCGAGCACCTTGTCGACCTGCTCCTGGTCCTCGGCGAGATGCACCGCGGCGCCCGAGTCGTTGACCATGTACCGGACCTCGGGGGACGGGTTCGTCGGGTACATGCCGGTGGTGATGCCCCGCACCGCGACCGCGGCCATGTCCAGGATCACCCACTCGGGCCGGTCCTCGCTGTGGATCGACACGACGTCCCCGACGTCGACGCCCAGGGCCAGCAGCCCGTGGGCGGCCGTGAGCACCCGGTCCCAGAACTCATCCCAGGTGATCTCCTGCCACACGCCGAAGTCCTTCTCGCGCATGGCCACGGCGGTGGGGTTGCGTTGCGCCCATTCGCGCACCTTGTAGGCCACGGTCGGGAACGCGCCCGACAGATCCGGAGCGTCCCGCCGTTCCAGCGTGGTCGTCATGGTCGCCTCCTCCTGTGCCCAGCCCCCGACACCACGGTGCCGATGGCGGTCACCATAGAGGATGAATCGCCGACGCGCACGAGCGAGGTTCCCGACACCGGAACGACGCCCCTCGGGTCACTGTCTGCGGACGCCCACCACCCGGAACCGTCCGGCTACGAACGCCGTGTCGGTGAGGGAGGCGTTCCCCGCCGGGTTGGCTCCGGTCACGTGGAAATCGGAGAACGCCGCCGACTGATTGACGAACAACCCGCCGGTCAGGTTGAAGGCCACCGAGACACCCGCGTCGACGGCGGCATCGACGGCGGCGTCCATCACCTCGTCGTCGGTCGTGTACACGAGCCAGGTGATCGCGCCCTTCTCCAGGGCGGCCTCCTTGGCCAGCTCGAGGCTCTCGTGGGTCGAGTCGGTGGCCACGACGAAGATGACGGGACCGAACATCTCGCGCATGTAGGTGTCGCGGTCGGCGGCGTCGACCTTCACGACGACCGGGGTCCGAACGGTGGCGCCGGGGAAGGCCGGATGCTCGATCTCGGTGGATCCCAGCAGCACCTCACCCCCGGCCGCGGCCTCGTCGATGCGGGAGGCGACGGCGTCGGGAGCCTTGATGGCGCCGAGGATCTCCGCCGCCCGGGCGTCGTCGCCCAACAGCCCGGCGATGGCGTCGGCGAACCCGCTCGCCACCTCGTCGAACGGCACCACCTCGTCTCCGACCCGGACCCCGCCCCGAGGCACGAACAGGTTCTGCGGTGTCGTGCACATCTGGCCCGAGTACATCGTCATCGACACCGACAGGTTCCGGAAGACGGGCCCGAGGTCCTCGGCCGAATCGAGGATCACCGAGTTCACTCCCGCCTTCTCGGTGAAGACCAGGGCGTGACGGACGTTCTCCTCCAGCCACTGCCCGAAGGCGGGCCCGCCGGTGTAGTCGACCATCCCGACGGCCGGGTCCATCACCAGCTCCTTGGTGATCGGCTCGTCCCTGGTGTCGACGGCGAGGGTCACGACGTTCGGATCGAACCCGGCGGAGGCGAGGACGTCCCTGGCGACCTCCACGAAGATCGCCAGCGGCAGCACCGTCTCGGGATGCGGCTTGACGATCACCGCGTTCCCGGTGATCAGCGACGCGAAGATGCCCGGGTACCCGTTCCACGTCGGGAACGTCGAGACGCCGATCGTGACGTCGATGCCTCGGGGCCGGATCCTCCATTCCTTCTCGACGACGAGCGGGCCGCGTTTGCCCTGGGGCTTCTCCCACGTCATCGCCGCCGGGATGCGGGCCTGTTCCCGGTAGCCGTAGGCGACCGCCTCCAACGCCCGGTCGAGGGCGTGGGGGCCGCCCGCCTGGAACGCCATCAGGAACGACTGGCCCGTCGTGTGCATGACGGCGTGGGCCATCTCGAAGCTCCGTCCCGCCAGCCGGTCCAGGATCTCCAGGACGACCCCGGCCCGTTCGTCGGGGGACGCCTTGCCCCAGGCCTCCATGGCCTTGCGGGCGGCGCCGATGAGCTGGTCGGGGGTGGATCGGGGGTAGGTGATCCCCAGGTCGATGCCGTAGGGGGAGCGCTCGTCGGGGACGAGGGTCCCGTCGTGCGGTTGGTCCAGCTCGAAGGGCCGGCCGAGACGGGCCTCGAAGGCGGCCTGACCCTCGGCGGGCGCCTCCTCCCCGTAGGCCTTCGGATGCTCCGGGTAGGGACTCCAGTACTCGCGGGTGCCGATGGTCTCCACCGCCCGCTCGAGGGTGTCGCGGTGCTTGGCGTACAGGTCCGTCATGGCATCTCCTCTGTGGCGTCGCGCTCCGAGCGTACCGCGCCCGGTGATGGTCGCATCCCCGGCCGCGAAAGCGATAGGCTCGGGTCCACCATGGACGACACCATCATCTTCGAGGTCGGCGACGGCGTTGCCGCCATCACCCTCAACCGACCGGACCGGCTCAACGCGTTGAC
>JALVQZ010000247.1 GCA_027036355.1 Acidimicrobiia bacterium
TCACCTGGAGGATCCGCGCAACGTCGGCGCCGTCGTCCGGTCGGCCGTCGCCGCCGGGGTGACGACGATCGTCGTTCCGACGAGACGGTCCGCTCCGCTCGGCGCCACCGCGTTCAAGGCCGCCGTCGGGGCGTTCGAGCGTGCCCGGATCGTGGAGGTCTCGTCGATCGCCGACGCGCTGCGGCGGTTGGACCGGCTCGAGGTGTGGCGGGTCGGGTTGGATGCGTCGGGGGAGCGATCGTTGTTCGGTCTCGACCTGCTGCGCGAGCCCGTGGCGGTCGTCGTGGGGGCCGAGGGCAGGGGCCTGGGGCGCCTCGTTCGTGAGCGGGTCGACGTCGTCGCCCGGATCCCGATGGCGGGGCCGGTCGAGTCCCTCAACGCCTCGGCTGCCGCGACCCTCGCCGTCTTCGAGGTGGCCCGGATGCGGGGCACGGTATCCTGAACGTTCCCGCCGGGTTAGCTCAGTTGGTAGAGCACGGGTCTTGTAAACCCGGTGTCACCGGTTCGAATCCGGTACCCGGCTCCGACAGGCGGTCCCTTCGGCCCTACCGCCGCGGGCGAGGCCGCGGGAACATCGAGGCGACGACGAAGGTGGAGGATCATCTCATGGATCTGACGGTGAAGCTGCACGAGACCATCGACGGGGACGAGATCCTGGCGACGGCGTCGCTCGACGCCCTCGGCGAACACTACGAGGCCGAGGGTCGTGCCCCGAGGGGCGGGTGGACGAAGACCGAGGCGGGGGTCGTGCCCTCCGGGCTGGCTCTGGCCCGGGCGCTCCGCGCCCTCGAAGCGGCCGTGATGGAGACGGTGCACGAGCACATCGACCGCGCCGCGACCGACGACGTGTAGCCGGACGACCCGCGACGAGAGCGCGAAATCCGCGGTCTCGTCGTACCTCGTCGATACGCTTCGGGCATGCTCTCGAAGCGTGATCGATCCATCCTCGATTTCGAGGGGAGATGGTGGCTCTACCCGGGTCCCAAGGACCGCGCGATCCGTGAGTACCTGGGCATCAGCGCGACCCGCTACTACCAGGCGCTGCGGCGGCTCATCGACGATCCCGAGGCGCTGGCCTTCGCCCCGCTGACCGTGCGGCGACTCCGGAAGATGCGCGCCGAGCGCTTGGACCAGATCGCAGCCCGGGTCGGGGACACACCCCGGTGACCGACGAGAGCGGCCCGGCGTCGCTCGGTGCGGTGATCCGCCGCCTCGGGATCGCTTCGTGGTCGATGCTCGGGATCCTCCTGCTCATCGCCGCGGCGGTCTGGATCGTGATCCAGGGGCGCATCATCCTCGCTCCACTGCTGCTGGCGGTCATCTTGGTCTTCATCCTCAACCCGCTGGTCGTGCGGCTCCACGATCGAGGGATCCACCGTCTCGTCGGCGCGGCGATCGCCTTCGCCGTGATCGTCGTCGGCATCGTCGTGGTCGCCGTGCTGGTGGTCCCCGGGATCGCCGAACAGGCCGAGGGGTTCGCGTCGACCTTCCCGAAGATCTTCGACGACACGACCCGGCAGATCGAACAGCTCATCGATCGGTTCGGTTTCGATCAGCTCCACCTGTGGCGGTACGCCGAGCTGCGCGCCTACCTGTCGGACCCCGCCAACCGGGACCTCATCACCGAGCTGCTGCTCTCACGGCTCGGGACCGTGACCTCGGGGATCTTCGAGGCGCTCCTGATCGTCACCCTCGGGCCCGTGCTGGCGTTCTACCTGCTCATCGACCTTCCCCGGGTCCAGGAGCACCTCCTGGCGCTGGTCCCCGGCCGGCTCAGGGAGGAGGTCGCGTTCGTCGGGCGGGAACTCAACGTGGCGGTCGGCGGCTTCCTGAAGGGCCAGCTCGTGGTGGCGATGATCGTCGGGGTGCTGTTGAGCCTGGGCTATTGGATCATCGGGGTGCCGTTCTGGCTCCTCATCGGACTCGTCGGGGGACTCCTCAACATCGTTCCGTTCCTCGGCCCCTGGGTGGGTGGTGCTCTGGGTGTGCTCGTCGCGCTGGCCACCCGCGACCCGATCACGGCGCTGTGGGCGCTGGTGGTGGCCGTCGTCGTCCAGCAGATCGACAACAACTTCGTCAGTCCTTCCGTGCTCCGGGCCACCGTCCGTCTGCACCCGGCGATGACGTTGATCGTGCTCGTGGCGGGCGGGACCGTCGCCGGAGTGTGGGGGGTCGTCATCGCGGTCCCGGCGACCGCCGCGCTCAAGGTCCTGCTGGGACACTGGTGGCGGACCCGTATCCTCGGGGAGACCTGGGAGGAAGCTTCCGAGGCGCTGATCGAGCGTTCCGACGAGCGGGAGATCGATGCCGAGCCGGCGGAGAGCTGACCCGGGTCGCGGCCAGGCCCGAGGAGCGCGATGGTGGACTACATCCTGATCGGTCTGATCGTCTCGTTGACGGTGCGCGGGTGGGTGCGCGGTCTGGTCCGGGAGGCGCTGGACGTGGCGACGCTGGTCGTCGGCGCGGTCCTCGCGTTCCGGCTGGCCGGTCCGGTCGGGTCGACCTTGGCTGCCATGTCGGGCATGTCGTCGGAGGTCGCGGCGATGGTGGCCGGGGCAGGCCTGTTCACCGGGATCTCGATCGGCGCCGCCGTCGCCGCCAGACTGATCCATTCGACGATCCGGCGTTTGCCTGGCCTGACGTTCCTCAACCGCCTCGGAGGCGCGGCGCTGGGCGCCGTCTACGGACTGGTGCTGGTGACCGTGGCGGTGACCTTGCTCTCGGTGCTCCCGATGCCTCCGTCGCTGTCGTCGGGGCTCGGATCGTCCGATGTGGCGGCGTCGCTGACTCGACCGTCGGGCCCGGTGCAGCGGCTCCTCGCCACGGCGTCGGGCAACCGGATCCCGCAGGCGCTGCTGGCCATCGAGCAGCTCGTCGGGCGCCAGGCCGTCGTCTTGGGCGGTTCGGGCCTCCCGGTGCCGGCGGTGGGCGAGGAGATCACCCGGCTCGATCGTGATTTCGCCGCCGACGTGTTCGACCTGATCAACAGGGAACGGATCGTCGCCGGAGTCGAGCCGATGGCCTGGTCGGACGGTCTGGGCGTCGCGGCCGTCGTCGGGGCGCAGAACCGCTACCGAGGCGACGATCCCGGGGACCTGACGGTTCGGGTCGCGTCGGCGGGGATCCCGCCGGCGCACGTCGCCGAGGTGGCTGCCCTCGCCGCGACGCCGGAGGGTGCCGTCGCGGTGCTGCTGGAGTCGCCGGCGTCCGCGGTGACGTTGCTCGACCCGGAGACGACACGCTTCGGGGTCGGTGCCGTCTCCGGGCCGTTCGGGAACGTCGTCGCGGTCGTGGTCTCCCGGTAGCTCAGTCCGCGGCCGGGGCGTCCTCGTTCCCGTCGCCGTCTCCGTCGTCGACCTCGCTGCCGTCATCGGGCTCGTCGTCGGATTCGGAGGAGCTCTCGGCCTCCGGCTCGTCGGAGGCGCCCCCATCGCCTGGCGTCGCGTCCTCCCCCGAGGCTGCCGAAGCTTCGTCGATGGCCCGGTCGGGCTGTTGGTTGCGAAGGACGGCGATGACGACGGCCACCGCGATGGCGATGACGAGGATCACGCCGAGGACGATCCACAGCAGGGTGAGCGCACCGCCGCCGGTCTCGGAGCGGGCGAAGACCTCCTTCTCGCCGCCGGTGATCGGCAGGTTCCACACGAGGCGTCCGTCGGGCAGCGTCTCGTCGGCGTTGGACTCGACCACCTTGCCGGGGAGCGATGCGATGAACTTGGCGGAGAAGAACTCGTCGGTGATCTGGGACGGATCGAACGGGGCATCTCCGAGGTCCTGGGTGGGGACGTCCATCCTGGCTCGCAGCTCGGCTCCGCTGTCGTCGACGACCAGCGCGAACTCCTGGAAGGCGTCGTTGCCGCCGGTGGTCATGAACCGTTCCAACTCGGCCGGGTCGGCGAAATCGATCTTCACGCCGAAGAACGTCATGTCGCCCTCGGTGCGTTGGGTGGTCTCGGCACCCTCGGGGGCGTCGATCGACAGATCGCCGAGCAGGTCGTCTGGTGTTCCTCCTCCCATCTCGAGGAGGCCCTGGAGCTCTTCGTCGACGCCGATCTCCATCGTCATCGACCCGGATCCGTCCTCCTGAACATCCAGACCCATCAGCACCTCGGCGCGGCACGCGGTCGCCAGGACCGCGAGGAGGGCGGCGAGGACCATCAACTTCTTCATCTTGTCTCCCGTGGTTCGGTCGTCGGATGGTAGGCCCGGCGAGGATCGACGCGGCCTCATCTCCGTATGCTTCGGCGGATGGAACCGGCTGCTGAACAGATGCGTGCCGCCTTCGTGGCGGCGTTCCCCGGCTATCTCGAGTCGGTCGTCGCCGGGTCGGGCATCGATCCGGATCGGTGCCGGGCGAGGATCGAGGCGGCGGTTCGCGAGTTCGACGCCCGTTTCGAGGACTTCGCCGTTCCGTTCGCCGACCAGCGTGCTTCTCCGATGCAGGTCGTGCGGGACGTCGTGGAGCGTTTCGCAGCCTGGTGCGTCGAGGACGGCGTCGTCTCGGCCGAGGTCTTCCCGGTCGGTGAGCCGGCGTCGTCGGCGGCCTTGGGGGAGGAGGCGTGGCGAGCTCATCTTCGCTGGGGGATGGCCAAGGCCGATGCGGTCACCGGCGCCGGAGAGACCGACCCCGGCCCGGTCCGTCCCTCGGCGGTGGTGATCGCCGAGCGGGACGTTCGCGATCTGCTCGTCGCGGCCCTCGAGGGCTGTGGCTACGCGCCGGTGGCCGTGCGCAACCCGGCGGGTCTGGCGGATCTCGACGTCCGGCCGCGCCTGGGGGTGGTGGATCGTCGCCATGGCGCGGCGACCGATCTCGTGGGGCGACTGGCCGCCGACGGGGTGTTCGTGGTCGTGTTCGGGGCCAACGTCACCGACGTCGACCAGACGGCGCTGCGGGCTGCGGGCGCCGATCGTGTGGTCGAGCGCGACCGTTTCGTGGCGGATCCATGTCGCTACGTGGCGACGGTGGTGTGATCAGCGGCGGAAGATCCTGCTGAGAACGAAGAGCGTGGCGGCGAACGCGGCCCCCGCGGCAGCGGCGATGCGGGCGTCGACGGCGACGCGGGGTTGCCCTTCGATCGTCCCGGCGAGGAGGATCCCGATACGGGTCCGGTCGGACACGACCGTGTTGGCGACCACGATGCCGGGCGCGGAGTCACGGATCACCGCGTCGTCGGCGACGACGACGGCGGCGGCGGTGCGGTCCATGTCGGCGTGTTCGGAGGAGATGATCGCGGCGCCTCCGAGGTCGATGTCGACGTGGCTCGCCTCGATGCTCTGGGCGCCACCTTGGGTGATGGACACCGTTCTGGCTTCGATGCGTCCGGCGCCGCCTTGTTGGATCTTGACGGTGTCGGCTTCGACGTTGTCTTGGAACGGTGTCGGGTCGGGGGATCCGTTGGTGGACGTCGTCATGGGAAGCTCCGTTCGGCTGGTGGAGCGCCGAGTCTACGGGCGCGGGGTCAGTGACCGGCCCCGATGCCGTCGAACCCGGCGCCTGCCAGGAGGGTGGCGTCGGCGCGGCCGGCGATGTTGGCCGTCTTGACGTAGATCCTCCCGTCGGAAGGTCGGTAGACGGCGACGGTGTCGTCGCCGTCGCCGTCCCAGTCGCCCGCCACGATCCGGTCCCCCGGATCCCCGTAGATGAACTGGGCATCCGCGACGCCTTGGGTATGGGAGTTGCGGAAGTACACCAGCCCGGTCGATCCCCGATGCAACCCGACCGTGTCGATCCCGTCGCCGTCGAAGTCGCCCACGAACGGTTCGTCGCCCGGGTTGCCGAAGTAGTAGTCGAACTCGGCGGGCCCCAGGCCCCCGTCGTTGGCGCCCAGTTCGTTGATGACGAACACCCGACCCTCCGAGGGTCGCCAGATCGACACCGTGTCGCAGCCGTCGCCGTCGAAGTCGCCGGCCAGCGGCACGTCGCCAGGGTTCCCGAAGAAGAACCGGATGTCGGCGACGCCTTGGGTGTTGGCGTTGCGCAGGTACACGTACCCGTCGGACCGGCGGTACAGGCCCGGGGTGTCGACCCCGTCGCAATCCCAGTCGCCCATCATGGGGGCATCGCCCGGGTTCCCGAAATAGAAGCTGTCGACGGTCCGGTCCGTGGCGATGGCGCTCCAGCGATGGAACCGTCCGGAGGTGTCGTGGAGCGTGATGGTGTCGCAGGTGGCTCCGGCGGGGCACAGGTCGATGACGACGAGCTCGTCGGAGATCACCGAGTTCGTCACCTGGGGCGGACCGGAGGCGAGGACGAAGACGCCCGGGTAGCCGTTCGTCTCGAACCCGTCGGAGGGGTTCGCACGCAACTCGGAGTCGGAGATGACGAGGGAACCGGTCCGGTCGTTGGAGACGTAGAAGATCGCGCCGCCGCCTTCGCTGGCGTGGTTCTCGTGGATGCGGGTGCCGCGCACGTCGAGGGTGTAGGTGTTGCCGTCGTTGGCGATGGCGCCGCCGTTGCCGCCGCCGGGGGTCCCGGACCGAGCCGGGTTGGCGCCCCATCCGATGGCGTCGTTGTGGGTGAAGAGACTGTTGATGATGGTCCACGACACGCCGATGCTTCCGATGCCGCCCCCGTTGGAGCACACGTTGCCGTAGCCGGCTTCGCCGCCGAAGGTGGACGACGTGACGTACACGGGAAGGCCTTGGTACTGGCTGAGGACGTAGACGGCGCCACCGGCGACGTCGGGTCCGGACGGGTCGCAGCGGTTCCGGAAGAAGCGGGAGTTGACGATCTTGAACCGCCCGCCGCGCACGAAGATGGCGCCGCCGCCTTCGGGACTGTCGCCGGTGGCGTCGCCGTCGACGAACGTGAGGTTCTGGACGGTGAGACGCGGATGGTCCTGGTTCTGGCAATGGGAGGTGGTCCACACCTGGGCCGGGTCGCAGGTGTTCATGTACAGGATGCGCCGCTCGCCTTTCCCCGAGAGGGTGACGAGCCCGCCGCCGTCGATGACGATCTCGGGGCCGGTGTCGTTGAAGACCTTGGCGGTGGTGTCCATCTCGATGACGACCGGGTCGGGACCGCAGTCGAAGGTGATGACGCCGCCCTGGGCGACGGCGGCGACGACGGCCGCCGACGTGCAGCTCGCCGGGGTCCCGTCTCCGATGACGATGTCGGGGTTGGAGGTGTCCACGGCGGCCGCTTCGGGCGGGATGGCGGCGGTGCCCGACGGGTTGCCGGTGGGCGGCTCGGCCGATGCAGGGGAGGCTCCGAGGGCGAGCACGACGGAGACGCCGGCAACGGCGACGAGGGCGCGTCGGATCATGGGAGGTCATCGGCCTCCGGGCGGGTGGCCTTGAGGGGGAGGTCGAGGGTGACGCTGACCGGACAGTGGTCCGAGCCCATGACGTCGGGATGGATCTCGGCGGCGACGACGTGGGACATCAGGTCGGGTGAGACGAAGAAGTAGTCGATGCGCCAACCCAGGTTGCGTTCCCGAGCGTTGGCGAAGGGCCGCCAGTAGGTGTAGGCGCCGGTGCGGTCCGGGTGGAGGGCGCGGAACGTGTCGACGTACCCGGCGGCGACGACCTCGTCGAGCCAGGCGCGTTCCTCGGGGAGGAACCCGGGCTGGTCCCGGTTCTGGTCGGGTTGGGCGAGGTCGCTCTCGTGGTGGGCGATGTTGAGGTCGCCTCCGAACACGACGGAGCGTCCTGCCGTCCGGTGCTGCTCGCAGTACTCGAGGAAGGCGTCGCAGTAGGCGAGCTTGTAGTCGAGACGGCGGCCCTTGGGCCCGGCGTTGGGGAAGTAGGCGACGATGACGACCAGGTCGCCGTACACCGCGGTGATGGTGCGGCCTTCCCGATCGAACTCGTCGCGGCCGAGGCCGACGATGACGTCGTGGGGTTCCGCCGCGGTGTAGAGGGCGACCCCGCTGTAGCCCTTGCGCTCGGCGGGAGCCCAGTAGGTGCGGTAGCCGTCGGGCTGCCGGATCTCGGGAGGGAGCTCATCGGGGAGCGTCCTGGTCTCTTCGACGCCGAGGGCGTCGGGGCGGGTGTCGCGGAACCAGTCGAGGAAGCCCTTCCGGGCGGCGGCCCGGAGCCCGTTGACGTTCCAGGCGTACACGGTCGTCGACATGGTCGGACGTTACCGGCGACGCCGACCCGAGTTCCGTGGGATGGTTCGGGACGAGCTCCCGAGATGCGGCTGGGAGCGGTGGATGACCGCATCGAGACCACCGGCGCGGCTATCGATCATCGACGGCGCGAGCGAGTGCTTCGATGTCGATCTCCTCGGTGTCGATGAGGTCGGAGCGCCATCGGCCACTGGCGTCGCGGCGGAACACGCCGAAGGGATGGGCGATCGAGATGCGCTCGAAGGGTGCGGCACCGTCGAAGCCGGCCATGGCCCTCTCGGTCAGGAAGAGGAGGACGCGGTCGCCCTCGGTGAGGGTGACGTCGGGCGCGACGCCGAGCGAGAAGGGAACGGGTCCCGTCGGGTCGACCTCGATCTCGGCGTCGGCGTCGATGCCGGAATCGGCGTCGGGAGCGACCTCGTCGGGGGTGACGAGCACCCCGAGGGCCCGAGCCTCGTCTGGGGTGAGGGTGGTGGCGACGTGCCCGCCGAAGACGGTGATGGTGGCGGGCATGCCGGGTTGGAGTGCCCCCTCGAGCTCGGCTCGGTCCCCGTACACGACGTCGACACGGATGTCGATGTCGGTCATGGGGTAGAGGCTCCGGAGCTGTTCGGGACCGAGCGACGGGTCGATGTCGGGGAAGGCGCCGTCGGGGGTGTTGGCTCGTGAGGGTTGCACGTCGACGATGGTGGCTTCGATCGCTGCGGTGGAGATGGCGGGGAGGTCGTCGAGGGCGATGGGCCGGATCGATCCCGCCCCGGCGCCGGCGAGGTCCCGCGTCGAGGTCGGGTCGGAGACCGGGACGGTGACGGACGGTGGCGATGACGTCGGTGCGCAGGCGGCGAGGAGGAGCGACGCGGCGACCACCATGCGGGCAACGGGCGGTCGGAACCTCATCCACACCCTCCTCACCGGTTGTGCCTGCTGTGCCCTTCGATCCGGCGCCACGCCACCAGACCGCCGTCCTCGTGCTCGCCGCAACGGGGCGGCCGCCGGCCCAAGGTACCGACCCTTCGGCGCCTGTCAGCGGGTGCGGCCTTCTCGCCGGTGTGCGGGGTCCGGTGCTCGCGGTGTTGGTCGAGACCAGCGCCGAGTTGAACCTGCGGACCGTCGCCCGTCCGACCGATGTCAGCGCGGCCCAGGCGTCTCGGGTACTGCCGCATCTGGTGGAACTCGGACTCGTCGAGCGACGCGAACTGCCTCCGTCGTCGCTGTTGCGGCTCGTCCCCGACCGGTCGGGTTCACCGGTTCGGGACCGGCGGGCGGGCGAGGACGACGTTGGCGCCGACCGCGTGAGGCGGCCGTTCATGGCCGATGTCGTAGATGGTGGTCCCGGTCCCGGTGGTGACGACGACGTAGCGGCCATCGAAGTCGGCCAGGTCCGAATCGGCGCCCGTCTCCAGGGTCCACACCGTGTCGCCGGTGTCGAGGTCGATCACGGCGATCACGGCCGTCACCTTGCGGCTTTCCTCCCACCAGCGGTCGTACTGTTCCGGGTTGCCATCGCACGGGTCGCCCGAGTAGTAGGGGGACTCGTGCCAGAAGGAGTCGGGGCGGAACCGGTAGGCGAGCAGGGAACCGTCCGCCGAAAGCAGGGCGCTCAGTTCGCAGGGGGCGCACGACGC
>JALVQZ010000248.1:0-14987 GCA_027036355.1 Acidimicrobiia bacterium
ACCGCGGTGATCGCGATCATCGCCCAGACCGAGAACGTCAACCCCCGCACCGCCTTGACCGTGTCGGCGAGGGTGGCGACCAGCTCATCGAGTCGGGGGTCGGTGGCGGTCGGCGCGGGTGCCGACGTGCCGCGGGTCGCGGGTCTCGCCGGGGACGGCCGGGACGCCGGGGCGGGGGTCACGACCTTCGTCGCCTCCCGATCGCCAGGGGTCAGCGCGATGAGTTCGCCCTCGGTGGGATGGCCGAGGCGCACGGTGGTCGGCCCGGTCAGCTCGAGGCGGCGGATGCGGGTGCCGTTGTGGAAGGTACCGTTCTTGGACGCCGCGTCCTCGAGCACCCACGTCCCGTCGCTTCCCGAGATCACGACGTGACGGCGAGAGATGCCCGGCTTGGCGATCCGGACGGTGGCCTCCGGGTCGGCGCCGATGACGGCGGAGCCACCGTCGGGCACGACGGTCTCGGTTCCGCGGTAGGTGATCTTCATGACCATGGTGCAGTCTCCCCTGGTCTCGCCGGTCGTTCGCGAGCGCCCGAAGGGTAGCCATGACCGCCGACTGCGGCGAACTTCCCGGTTCGGGCAGGGCCGCGCTCGGGGGTCGGCCCGGTCAGAGGGGCAACGAGGCGCGCAGGGTCGTGCCCTTGCCGGGCTCCGAGTCGATGTCGAGGGTGCCGCCCGCTCGGTGAGCTCTGCTCTGGAGGTTGGCGAGCCCCAGCCCCCACACGGCCGTCTCGGGGTCGAAGCCGGTGCCATGATCGGTCACCTCGATCACGAGCCGGTCGGCGAGGCCGTCCACCCGCACCGTGATCCGGTCGCTTCCGGAGTGACGCAGCGCGTTCGAGACGGCTTCGGAGACGAACTGTCGGACGTCCTTGCAGACGGTGGGGGTCAACCCGTCCAGGTCGCCGGTGTAGCTCACTTCGACCGAGACGTCGTCGTACGGGCCGGTCAGTGCCGTGATGACCTCCCGCAGGTCGGAGCGGATGTCGGGCGGGGCCTCCGCGGGGAGCTCGAAGATGAACCGGCGGAGGGCCGCGATGGCTTCGTCGAGGCTCGCCACGTTGGCTTCGAGGGCCTCGCGCACTTCGGGGTCGGCGACCTTGATCGCCTGCGCCTGAAGGGACAGTCCGACGGCGAACAGGTCCTGGATGATGGCGTCGTGGAGGTCCATCGCGATCCGTTCGCGATCCTCCGCCACCGCCAAGGTGCGGAGGCGGGTCTGGAGGCGCACCGTGCGGACGGCGGCTCCCACGATGAGGGCGAGAGCCTCGACCAGGGCTTCGTCCTCGGCGGTGAAACCCGAGGGCTTGTTGGTCAGGTAGAGGTTCCCGAACAGCTCGTTGCCGGCTCGGATCGGCACCCCCAAGAAGGTGTGCATCTCCGGGTGGTTGGGCGGGTAACCGACGGCGTCGGGATGCTGCTCCAGGTCGTCGAGGCGGATCGTCTTGCCGGCCCGGGCGATGAGACCCAGCACCCCCCGGCCCTTGGGGAGCTCCCCGATGGCCCGGGCCTCGGTGGGCGTCAACCCCCGGTAGACGAAGTCCACCAGCGCACCATGATCTCCGAGGACCCCGAGCGCTCCGTAGCGGGCCCCGGTGAGCTCCATGGCGGTGTCCACCGCGTTGGCGAGGACCGCCTGCAGGTCGGTCTGGCCGGCGACCGACGCGGCTCCTTCGACCAGGGCTCTGAGACGCTCGGGGCCGAACGGATGGGGATCCACGGCGACCAGGGTAAACCGTCGGATCCGGGTTCCGTTCGTCGGGAACCCGGTCGAAGCGATGCCGAGCCATTACCGTTGGGGGCATGACCGACGCATCGAGAGATCTCCGGATCGTGTTGGTGGACGATCACGAGGTCGTTCGTCAGGGCCTCAAGGCCCTCCTCGACGCGCAGGAGGGGTTCACGGTGGTCGGGGAGGCCGGGACCGCGGCGGAAGGGATCCGCCGGGTCGGCTACGACGCTCCCGACGTGGTCGTCCTCGACGTGCGCCTGCCCGACGGTTCGGGCGTCGAGACGTGTCGGGAGATCAAGGCCCGCTGGCCCGACGTGGGGGTGCTCATGTTGACCTCCTACGCCGACGAGGAGGCGCTGATGGCGGCCATCATGGCCGGCGCCGCAGGCTACGTGCTCAAGCGGATCGACTCTGCGGCGCTGATCGACTCGATCCGCAAGGTCGGCGCCGGTGAATCGCTGCTCGACCCCGAGATGACCGAGCGGCTCTTCGAGAAGCTCCGCAAGCAGCACGCCGAGGACCCGCTGCTGGCGAGGCTGTCGCCACAGGAGCGCAGGATCCTGGACCTCATCGCCCAGGGGAAGACGAACCGGCAGATCGCCGAGGAGCTGTTCCTCGCCGAGAAGACCGTCAAGAACTACGTCTCGAACCTGCTGTCGAAGATGGAGATGCGGCGGCGGTCGGAGGCGGCGGCGTACGCAGCGAGGATCGCCACCATGCGGGAGCATCACTATCCGCCGGAGGACTGGGAGGAGTGAACCTCCCGAGGCCCGGTTCACTAGCCTGCCCTCGTAACGGACATCGAAAGGAACCCATCGTGAAGGTCAGGGACGTCATGTCGACCGACGTCGTCGCGATCGAGCCGACGGCCGGTCTCAAGGAGGCCGCACGGAAGATGATCGAGGCCGGCGTGAGCGGTCTGCCGGTCCTCGATCCCGACGGCAAGGTCGTCGGGATCATCACCGAGGCCGACTTCGTCGAGGCCGAGGCGGACCGGGCTTGGGGGAACGAGCGCCGTCGTCTCCTGGCGACCGTGTTCGGGGAGCGCAAGCCGCGGGAAGGGACCTTGGTCGCGGACGCGATGTCGCGCAATCCGATCTGCATCGACATGGATTCGGACATCTCCGAAGCTGCTCGGAAGATGTCCCAGCACGGGGTCAAGCGGCTGCCCGTGGTCGATCCGGAGGGACGCCTGGAGGGGATCGTCTCTCGGGCCGACATCGTCGCCGCCTTCGCCAGGCCCGACTCGGTGATCGCCGACGAGATCCGTCACGACGTGGTGGAACGGATCCTCCTCTTGGATCCTTCCGTCGTCGACGTCGATGTCGTCGACGGGATCGCCACGGTGTCGGGCACGGTGCCCAACCGATCGGACGCTCGGATCCTGGTCGAGCTGGTCCACCGGCTCGAGGGCGTGATCGCGGTGCGCTCCGACGACCTCGGCTGGGAGTTCGACGACACCCGCATGCCGTCCTGAGCCGGCGCCGCTCGCTCGCTTCCTCGGTCGAGGCGCGTCCGCCCAGGAAGAAGGTGGGAACACGGTTGCATCCGGCAACGTTCCCTGGATGCGGCGACGAAGGGACGGTAGGCGGCATGCTTGCGCTTCACGATCTGACGTGGGAACCGAACGAGGACTGGCGCCAGGAGGCGGCGTGTGCAGACGCTCCGACGGAGCTGTTCTTCCCGATGGAGGAGGACCCGTCCGGTTCCCGGCTCGCCAAGGAGATCTGTGCCGCGTGTCCCGTCCGGGAGGCGTGTCTCCAGTTCGCTCTCAGCACGAACCAATCCGAAGGCGTGTGGGGCGGGATGGACGCCGACGATCGACGCCGCCTTCGGCGCCGTATCCGGGACCGACGCCGACGGCTGGCGAGCTGACGGGCCGGGGCTTCATCGCCGTCGGGGGAATGTGGCGAATCCGGCAGCGACGCTAGGCTCTCGGCGGTACCGACGTCGAGACGAGTGGATCGCCCATGAACGACTCCGTGAACCCCGAAGGCGCTGCGTCCCCCGCGGACCACGACGGCGGCGGCTCGCCGGTGCTGTGGCTCGCCCCGCTCCTGATCGCGGTGGCGGTCATCGCCCTCGCGTGGGGCGCCATCGCGGCGGCGAACCGATCGCCGTCCGGCTCGGTGGCGGTGCCGCCCACCACGACCTCGGCCCCCGGTGGAGGCTCGACGACGCCCCCCGGAGACGGTGGGGGCGGAGACGGCGAAGCGGCGGCCCGCGGCGAGGAGATCTACAAGGGCACCTGCGTGGCGTGTCACGGTCCCGACGCCAAGGGCATCCCGGGTTTGGGCAAGGACCTGACGAACAGCGAGTTCATCCAGGGCCTCACCGACGACGAGCTCATCGCCTTCATCAAGGTGGGCCGTCCGGCGGACGACCCGGAGAACACGACCGGGGTGGCGATGCCCCCCAAGGGCGGCAACCCGTCGCTGTCGGATCAGGACATCGCCGACGTCGTCGCCTTCCTGCGTACCTTGCAGTAGCCGGGTACGGCCGGTTCAGGTCTGGGCGACGTCCACCGAGGTGATCGTGACGTCCTCGACGGGGCGTTCTCCCCTCAGGTCCGACGCGGCGATCGCGTCGACGACGTCCATGCCGTCGGTGACCTCGCCGAAGATCGTGTACTGGTGAGGCAGCCCGACGTCGTCGAGGCAGATGAAGAACTGCGAGCCGTTGGTGTTGGGTCCGGCGTTGGCCATCGCGACCGTACCCCGCGAGTAGCGGCGGGGTTTGTCGAGTTCGTCGCGGAACCGGTACCCCGGGCCGCCCCTTCCGGTGCCGGTCGGGTCGCCACCCTGGATGACGAAGCCGGGCACCACCCGGTGGAAGATCACGTCGTCGTAGAAGCCGTCCCGAGCGAGGGTCACGAAGTTGTTGACCGCGATGGGGGCGTCTTCGGCGAACAGGCGCATCGTGATGTCGCCCTTGGTGGTGTGCAGGGTCGCCTCGTAGGTCGAATCGAGGTCGAGGGTCATCGCCGGGGGAGCGTCGTACTGCTTGGACATGGTGGGTTCGTTCCTTCTGTGCGAGCGGACGGGTCGGGTCTCAGCGTCGGCGACGCCGGCTGAGGCTGCGCCGGGAGCGACCCTTGAAGGGCGCCAGGTCCGGTGGTGGCTCCCAGCCGGCCAGGTCGTCGAGGCGATCGTCGTTGGAGAGCATCTTGATGATCGGGACGTTCAGTCCGGCCCGTCGCTGGATCCCGAGCACCTCGTTCACCTGGTCCCATTCGACCAGCGTGACCACGAGCCCCGACTCGCCGGCTCTGGCGGTCCGGCCCGAACGGTGCAGGTACGTCTTGGGGTCGTCGGGCGGATCGAAGTGGACGACGATGTCGACGGCGTCGATGTGCAGCCCGCGGGCGGCGACGTTGGTGGCGACGAGGACCGCGATCTTCCCGGAGCGGAAGCTCTCGAGGGCCCGTTCCCGCTTGTGCTGGGGAAGGTCCCCGTGGATCGCCGCGACACGGACGCCTTCGGCGGCGAGGTCTCGGGAGAGCCGGTCGGCGCCGTGCTTGGTGCGGGTGAACATCAACGTGCGTTCGGCGGCGTTGGCGATGCGGGCGGCCACCTTGACCTTGTCCATGTGGTGCACCTTCAAGAAGCGATGCGACATGGTGCTGACCGTCTCGGTGGGGGATTCGACCGAGTGGTCGATCGGGTCGGTCAGGTAGCGGTCGATGAGCTCTTGGACCTGGTGGTCCAAGGTGGCGGAGAACAGGACCGTCTGATGCGACTCGGGCATGGCGGACATGATCCGCCGGACCTGCGGCATGAACCCCATGTCGGCCATCTGGTCGGCTTCGTCGATGGCGACGACCTCGATGTCGTCGAAGCGGACCTTGCGGCGTTCGAGCAGGTCGATGAGCCGTCCCGGCGTGGCGATCACCACCTCCACGCCTCGGTCGAGGGCATCGATCTGATCCTGCATCGACGACCCTCCGTAGACGGCGATCAGATGCATGCCGCGGGTGGCCAGCAGCGGCCGCAGCGCCGACGTCACCTGCTGGGCGAGCTCGCGGGTGGGGACGAGCACCAGACCGCGGGGCCGGCCGGGGCGGGCCTTCTCGAGCGTGATGGCCATCGGGAGGCCGAAGGCGAGGGTCTTGCCCGACCCGGTCTTCGCCTTCCCGAGCACGTCCCGGCCGGCGAGCACGTCGGGGATCGTCATGGCCTGGATGGGGAAGGGACGTTCGATCCCTTGGGAGGCGAGGAGCTCGGTGAGGTCCTCGGGGACGCCGAGATCGGCGAAGGAGACGTCGGTGGAAAGGTCGGTGGTCGTATCGGGCATGTTCCCTCGGGTCGGTGCTGGAGCAGGGGCCTGATCCCGACACCACCGGAGGTGGCCCCTGGGAGGAACGGAACCTCTCCGTCCTGGCGGTTTCCTGCGCCGGCCCGACCCGAAAGGTAGTCGTCGCGGGGTGCTACGGCCGGGATTCCGGTCGTAGACCGGCGCCGGAGGCGACCCTCAGGACGTCGGTTCGAGCTGGGCGGGGTCGATCGCGTACAGCTCGTCGGCGCCGGCTTCGACCGCCGCGGCGAGACCGTTCACCTGAGGAAGGAGCTGGTTGGCGTAGAACTCGGCGGTGGCGATCTTCGCCTCCGCCCACGAATCACCCGATGCCGGGGCGGCGGCGAGGGCCAGACGGGCCAGGTACGCGCCGCCGGCGACGGTGCCGAACATGCGGAGGTACGGGCTGGCTCCGGCGAGGACGTCGCGGGGGTCGTCCTGGGCGAGTATCCACGAGGTGGCGCCCGACAGCACCTTCAGGCCGGCGGCGAGACGGGACCGGATCGCCGCGAAGCGCTCCCCGGCGGCACCGAGGGGGCCGTCGAGGTCCTCGATCTCACTCAGATAGCGGCGAACCACGTCACCGCCGGCCATGGGGAGCTTCCGCATGACCAGGTCGATGGCCTGGATGCCGTTGGTCCCTTCGTAGATGGGCGTGATCCGCGAGTCGCGGTAGTACTGGGCGGCCCCGGTCTCTTCGACGTAGCCCATCCCGCCATGGACCTGCACCCCGATCGAGGTCATCTCGACGGCCAGGTCGGTCGACCAGGCCTTGGCGACCGGTGTCAGCAGGGCCGCCCGTTCGTGGGCCGCGGTCCGCTCGCGTTCGTCGGGATGATGGGTCGCCCGGTCGACCGCGCCGGCGGTGTCGTACAGCAGCGCCCGCATCGCCTCGTTGTACGCCCGCATCGTCATCAGCATCCGGCGAACGTCGGGATGTTCGATGATCGGCGACTGCTCGTTCCTCGGAGCCCCGACCGCTCGGCCCTGCCGGCGTTCCTTGGCGTAGCGGAGGGCCTTCTGGTACGCCCGTTCGGAGACGGCCAGCCCCTCCAGTCCGACCTCGACCCTGGCCTGGTTCATCATCGTGAACATGTACCGCATGCCGCGGTTCGGCTCTCCCAGCATCCAACCGGTGGCGCCTTCGAAGCTCAGCACGCAGGTGGGGCTGGCGTGGATCCCGAGCTTGTGCTCGATCGACACGCACTGGACGGCATTGCGTTCGCCGATGCCGCCGTCGGCGTCGACGAGGAACTTGGGGACGACGAACAGCGAGATGCCCTTCGTCCCCGGCGGCGCATCGGGGATCCGGGCGAGGACGAGATGGACGATGTTGTCGGCCAGGTCGTGGTCGCCCCACGTGATGAAGATCTTCGTGCCGGTGATGGACCACGTCCCGTCGTCGTTCGGTTCGGCCTTGGTCCGAAGCGCTCCGACGTCGGATCCGGCTTCGGGCTCGGTGAGGACCATCGTCCCGGTCCATTCGGCGGTGACGAGCTTCTCGAGGTAGGTGGAGCGCAGATGGTCGTCGCCGTGGTCCCTGAGCACCGTGATGGCGCTGCCGGTGAGCATGGGACAAAGGCTGAACGCCAGGTTGGCGGCCGTCATCATCTCGCTGATGGCGAACCCGACGACGTGGGGGAACCCGTGGCCTCCGAAGTCGGGCGGGCCCGATACGGCGTTCCATCCGGCCTCGACGTACCGGGTCCAGGCCTTCTTGAACTCGTCGGGGGTCACGACCTGGCCGTCGACGAGCCGTGCGCCGACCTGATCGCCGATCCGGTTGGTCGGGGCGAAGACCTCCGACATGAACCGGCCGGCTTCGGCGAGGGCACCGTCGATGGTGTCCCGGTCGACGTGCTCGAATCCGGGAAGGGCCGTGATGCCGTCGATGTCGGCGACGTGGTCGAGGACGAACGAGATGTCACGCAGCGGTGGTGTGTACTCGGGCATGCCCCGAGCTTATCGCCGTCGACGGGAGGCGGAGCCGCCGGGGACCTCTGCGGGAGGTCAGACGGGCTCGGGAACCTGTCGGGTCTCGTCCCGGTCGGTCTCGGAAGCGGTCCCCGACAGCAGATGGCGCAGGTCCAAGGCGAAGTCGATCGCACGAGTGTCGAGGACCCAGCCGTGCTCCTCGAGCCAGGCGTCGATGAACGCCACGGCCTCGGCGGCCGGCACTGCGGTGTCGGCGGTCTCGGTGGTTCGCTTCATGTCGGTTCCAACGCTCATGGGTCGGTTCTCCATCCCGATGGTTCGTTCGTATCGGAGGGTAGGTCGTACCCTCTCCTAACCAACGTCGACCGCGGAGCACCCATGAAAAGCCCTCTCACCCGATCCCTCGCCATCGTCGCCGCCGCAGGGGTGGTCCTGGCCGCATGCTCGTCGGGCGCCGATCCGACATCGACGACCGCCTCGAGCGGTGAGGCCACGACGGCGACCACCGCCGCGTCGTCGACCCAGGAAGGAGGCCGCATGGCCCAGGACGGGGACCTCGTCGAGGTCCACTACGTCGGCACGCTCGACGACGGCTCACAGTTCGACTCGTCCCGCGATCGGGGCCAGCCACTGTCGTTCGTCGTCGGCTCCGGTCAGGTGATCGGCGGCTTCGACGACGCCGTGCGCGGGATGAAGGTCGGCGAGGTGACGACCGTGCGCATCGAGCCCGAGGATGCATACGGCCAGCCGTCGGACGAGCTGATCATCGAGGTCCCGTACGCACCGTCCCAGGGGGACGTGGCGGTCGGCGATCGGGTGACGCTCTCCAACGGACAGCCGGCGGTCGTCCTCGAGGTGAAGGACGACACGGTGGTCCTCGACGCCAACCATCCCCTCGCCGGTCAAGCGCTCACGTTCGAGATCGAGCTCGTCTCGATCACCCGCGAGTAGCCGGCGGTCAGGCGGTCTCGTCGCCGAACCAGAGGCGGCGGAACTCCGGGTGGGTGCGGAGCTCGGTGGCCGTTCCCGCGGCGGCGACCTTCCCCTCGGCGAGCACCACGACCCGGTCCGCCCGCTCCAGGGCGGCTCTCCGGTTGGACACGACGAGGGCCGTGGCGTTCGAGCCTTGGTCGAACAACCGATCCCACAACGCGGCTTCGGTTTCGACGTCGAGCGCGCTGGAGAGGTCGTCGAACACGAGGAGCTGGGGATGCCGGAGGAACATCCGGGCGGCCGCGGCGCGTTGGACCTGGCCGCCCGACAGGCGGACACCTCGCGGGCCGACCATCGTGTCGAGCCCATCGGGCATGTCGGCGAGGTCCCGATCGAGGATGGCGGCGGCGATCGCGTCGCGGATCTCGGCGTCGGTTCGATGCTCGCCCAGCACGAGGTTGTCGCGCAGCGTCATCGAGAACAGGCGCGGCACCTGGGGGGTGTAGGCGGTGCGGGGAGGCACCATGAACGTGGCGGGATCGTCGATCGGCTCACCGTTCCAGGTGATCGTCCCGGCGTCCGCCGGCAGCAGACCGAGCAACGTTCGCAGCAACGTCGTCTTGCCCGAGCCGATTCGACCCGTGACGACCACGAACTCGCCGGCGTGGATCTCGAGGTCGATCCCTTCGATGCGCGCTCGGGTGCCGGGGTACCGGTACGACAGACCCCGTACCTCCAGACGCGCCAGCTCGGGAGCGTCTCGGTGGGGGACCACCGGCGGGTCCGGGTCCTCGAGGGCCTCGATGGGCGCTCCCATCAGGTCCTGCCACCGGGCTCCGGGCAGGAGGTCGACGACCCGTTCCATCGACACGCCGGCCTGTTTCAACTGGGCGATGTAGCGACCGATGAAGTAGGCCGAGTCGGTGATCCGCGTGAGGAGGAACACGAACAGGCTGAACTCGCCGACGGTGAGGCCGTCCGGTGTCGCCAGGGTGCCGGCGGCGAGGACGAGGATCAGCCCGGTCCCGAGGTTGACGGTGTTGCGGAACACCGCGTGGAGACCTTCGGTCAAGGTGCGGTCCCTGACCATCATGTGCTTGCGGGTCTCGTTGAGCGCGTCGAAGTGCTCGAGCATCTGCGTTTCGACGCCGGCGACCTTGATCGCCTGGACCGATCCGAGGGTCTCGCCGAGGAAACCGGTGATCGCTTCGGTGGCGTCCCTGGCGGCCTTGCGGTACCGCCGGACGATCGTGCCCGTCCGGCTGGCGATGACGATGACGGCGACGCCCGGCGCCACGACCACGAGGGTCATGGTGGTGTCGATCCGCCACAGGATGACGAGCGCGGCGATCCCCGAGACGGCGGCCCCCACCAGATCGACGGTGAAGTCGAGTGCTTCGACGATGTGGTTGACGTCGTCGCGGAAGCGGCTGACGACCTCCCCTCCCGACTCCGTCACGGGTCGAGCGCCGGGGAGCCGGTAGATCCAGCGCATCATCCGGCGCTGGATCCCCGCTCCGGCCCGGAACAGGACGTTGGCGTGGAGCCGCATGGCGGACCAGATGACCGACACCCTGGCCAGGGCGTAGACGACGATCGCGGCGACCACGGCGGTCAACCCGGTCGCCGTTCGCGATCCGGTGAGGGCGTCGAAGTAGCGGGCCACGACGAGGCCGACGATGATCGGCATGGTCCAGATGGCGACCCACAGCAGCAAGCTGGCGCCGTACCGGCGTGGCTGTTGCCTGATCAGCTCGACGATGACCCGCGAAGGGCGGATGGTCCGGTGGTCGCTCATCGGAGTACCTCCTCCATGCCGGCGACGAGGAGGCGCGAGAGGCGCGACGTGCGATCCGCGGCAAGTTCGGTCCGGGGGCCGAACTCGACGATCTTCCCGCCGTCGAGGATCACGATGTCGTCGGCTCGTTCGACGGTCGACAGCCGGTGGGCGATGATGATCGCGGTGCGGCCGGCGAGGAGATGGTCGACGGCGCGTTCGATCAGGCCTTCGGTGACGGGGTCGAGTCGGGACGAGGCCTCGTCGAGCACGACGATGCCCGGGTCGCGCAGGAAGATGCGGGTGAAGGCCAGGAGCTGGGCCTGTCCGGCGGACAGGCCGCCCGATCCCGACTCCAGGACGGTGTCGAGCCCGTCGGGCAGGCCTGCCAGCCAGGCGTCCAGCTCGAGGCGGCCGATGACCTCGAGGAGGTGGTCGTCGGGGATCGTCGAGTCGAAGAACGTCAGGTTGTCCCGCACGGTGGCGCGGAAGATCTGAACATCTTGGGTGACCATGCCGACGCGGCGGCGGAGCTCGTCGACCGGGACGTCCCAGGTGGGGACGCCGCCGAGCCGAACCTCGCCGGTCTGTGGCTCGTACAGCCGGGTGACGAGGCGGGCGATGGTCGACTTCCCGCTGCCGGTGCGCCCGAGGAGGCCGAGGACCCGCCCGGGTGCCACGGCGAAGGACACCTCGTGGAGGGTGATGTCGCGTCCGGCGTCGTCGTCGTACGAGAAGGTGACCGCGTCGAACTCCACCGCCAGGGGACCGTCGGGGAGGGATCGGCTTCCGGCGGCTCGGAGCTCGGTTCGGGTGGCCAGGATGCCGGCGACCCGGTCGATCGAGGCGCCGGCCTTCTGGAGGTCGACGAGCTGCTCCCGGATCTCCTCCACCGGCTGATGGCTCATCTGCACGTACTGGAGGACGAGGTAGACCGAGCCGAGGCTGAGCGTGCCGATCCCGAACAGCCACCAGCCGAGGACGAACACGAGGACGAGCGAGGCGACGTAGAGGACGACGCTCGCGCTCCACAGCATCGCCCACCCCGACCAGCCTCGGATCGTTTCTGGGAGCCAGCGGCGAAGGATGGCGGCGAACCGGTCGAGCATGAAGTCGGCGGCGCCGTTGCCTTCGATGTCTTCGGTTCCTTCGACCTGCTCGCCGACGCTGCCGAAGAACTCGGCGGACGACGCGCGGACCTGTTTCCACCAGGGCACGGCGATCAGGTGCAGGCGTCCCATGACGAGGCCGGTGGCGGCGGTGAAGGCGAGGACGCCGACGCCGACGGGCCAGCTCTCGAGCCATAGGAGCACGATGATGCCGAGCACCAGCGCGCCGTTGCCGACGACCTTGATCGTCATCGCCGAGAAGAAGTTCGACAGGGCGTTGACGTCCCCGTCGATGCGTTCGATGAGCTCGCCGGAGGTGTGGCGCTTGTGGAAGCCCATGTCGAGGGAGAGCACGTGGGCGGTCAGTTCGGAGCGGAGCCGGTTCGTGGCGGTCCACCCGACCGTCTCGGCGAGGTACGCGGCCCATACGGCGATCGCCTGCTGGACGACGGCGAGCACCATGAAGACCACCGCGATGGGGATCAGCGCAGCGGCGGGTTCACCGGCGATGGCGTCGTCGATGAAGGTCTTGATGAGCTGCGGACCGACGAGCTGCAGGGCGATGGCGGCGGTCAAGAGCACGGCGAGGCCGGCCACGCGACCCCGTTGGTGCCGGAGGTGTCGGGCGAGCAGTCTGAGATACGAGCGGACGGGGATCATCACGGGTCCTCGGGAAGGGAGCGGCGTGTCCGCGGGACGCGCGGGTCCCGATGCGGATGCGTACTGCGGCGGAGACGGCCCTCAGGGCCGCCGGTTCAGCGGAACCGGGGGATGGCGGCGAGGAGGGTCGGTGCCGAGACCATGTGGGTCATGTCGAACATCGGTCCTCCTTCTCTCACGCCCGGGAGGGGCCCCGTGACGTCCAGCAGCTTGGCAGCCGGGGGCTCGCACGTCAAGGGTGTCAGCGTTCGGTGAGGGTGACCTCGAGGTCGATGGTGTCGGCTCCGCGTCGGAGCCGGAGCGCGATGGTGTCGCCGGGATCCTTCGTTCCGAGGAGATCGATGACATCCTGGGCGGTGGACACCGGCGTGCCGTCGACGGCGACGATGACGTCGAAGCGACGGATCCCCACCGCTGCCGCCGGCGAGCTGGGGACGACCTCGACGACGAGGGCGCCGGTGTCGACGGTCAGGCCCAGTCGTTCGCGGGCGAGGGGGCTGTTGTCGACCATGGAGACGCCGAGGAACGGCTCGCCGACACCGCGCAGGAACCTGGCGATGGTCGGTTTCACCGAGTCGATGGCGATCGCGAAGCCGATGTTCTGAGCCCCGCCGGCGACCGCGGTGTTGATCCCGATGACCTCACCTGCGGCGTTCAGGAGCGGGCCTCCGGAATTCCCGGGATTGATCGCCGCGTCGGTCTGGAGCATGTGGTCCAACGTGGCGTTCTCGGTGCGGATGGTGCGCTCGGTGGCCGACAGGATCCCGGCGGACACCGACGGGGTGGTCGCGTCCAGGGCGAGGGCGTTGCCGATCGCGATGACGGGGTCGCCGACGTCCATCGCCCGGCTCGATCCAAGCGGAAGCGGCTCGAGCCCGGTGGTGTCGGTCACGCGAAGCAGCGCCAGGTCGCGGTGAGGGGCGCTTCCGACCACGACGGCGTCGCGGTCCTTCCCGTCGGCGGAGGTCACGATCAAGGCGTCGCTTCCGGCGACGACGTGGAAGTTCGTCAGGATGTGACCGACGTCGTCGATGACGATCCCGGTCCCCGCTCCCGACGGCACCTCGGTGGGGTTGCCCTGCAGATCGCGCACGAGCCGGGCCTGGGTGACGGCGACGACGCCGTCGATGACCTGGTCGACGAGGGGAGAGACGTCGTACAGGTCGAGGCCGCCTGCCGGTGCGGGTGGGGACGCGACGGTCGTGGCGTCGGTGGCCGTGGTGGCGGGATCGGCCGTGGTCGTGGCCGTGCCGGCCGGCGAGGTACAGGCGGCGGCGATCAGCGAGGCGGCGACGACGAGGGTGAGGGTCCTGATGGTGCGCATCGGCGAAGGGTATCGGGGGTCGGTCAGGTGTTGGCGATCCAGAACGCCGCGACGAGGGCGAACCCGTTGGTGGCGATGTGCGCCATCGTCGGCGCCACGATCGACGAGGCGCGGAGGCGGAGCCATTGGAACACCAACCCGGCGACGAACGTGCCGGCGACAGCGGCGGCGAGGGCGCCGAGGAGCTGCAGCGGGCCGGAGACGACGTCACCGGCCGGGTTCGTCCTCAGCGTGGCGATGGTGGGCAGCACGTGCCACAGGCCGAAGAGCGATGCTGACAGGATCGCGGCGGTGAGGGGACGGAAGTGCCGGGCGAACATCCCGAAGAGGACGCCCCGGAAGAGGGTCTCCTCGTAGAAGGCCGTGGCCAGGGGGATCCGGACCAGTACCTGGAAGGCGATGGCGCCACCGGCGACGCCGATGACCCGGTCGTCTTGGAAGTAGGCGCGCGATGCCGGCACGAGGGCGAGGACGGCGATCCCGACGGCGATGATCCCCATCGCCACCGCTCCGACCTGCAGACCTCGGCGCATCCGGTCGCGACGGAGCCCCATCTCGGGCCAGGTGAGTCCGCTGCGGCGGGCGATGCCGATGGCGACGGCGAGGGTCGCCAGATTGAACGGGATGTCCCAGACGTCGCTGAGCGCCTGGTTGGCGACGACGTTGGCGTATCCGGTGAGGGCGACGATCCCGGCGACGTGCCACCAGTGGGTCGGTCGCGGATGCGGCGGCGGGGTCAACCACGACGAGGGCCGCCACAGGCCGTCCCTGGCGCCGACGAACGGATCGGGGGCTCCCTTCGTCACGGCAGGAAGTTGGGAGCGAAACCGGCCAGGAACTCCTCCGGGATGCGGATGGGTCGACCCGAATCGAGGTCGACCCACACGTAGAGGCTGGACAGGTCGGCGACGAGGTCGCCGTCTCGGGTGAGGACGTAGCGGCGGGTCGCCATGGACCGGCGGGGGTCGCGCACCCACGTCGCGATCCGGATCGTGTCCTCGATGGTCACGGGTCCGCCGAACACGATGCGGTGGCTTCGCAGAACGATGCCGAAGCCGGCGGCGGTGCAGCGCGACATCGGCCACCGATGGGCGGCGGTGACCTGGATCCCGGCGTCCTCGGCGAGGGAGGCGATCGCCCCCGGCGACAGGTGGCCGTCCCGGTCGAGGTCGCGCCATTCGACGGGTCGTTCGATCGTGAAGGCGCGGGCCGGGACGTCCGGGTC
>JALVQZ010000248.1:14997-26220 GCA_027036355.1 Acidimicrobiia bacterium
GCCCGCGCCTTCACGATCGAACGACCCGTCGAATGGCGCGACCTCGACCGGGACGTCCGGGTCCGGGATCGGTGCCGGTCCCCACGAGATCGTCGCGGTGGCCACCGTGACGCCGTCGACGGCGAGACGGTAGGAGGCGCCGTCGGTGCCGCCGGCGGTGGGTTCGACATCGACGCGGTCGCCTGGGCCGGCCGAGGCCGCGTACTCGATCTGGAGGGCCGCCGGTGCTCCGGTCCGGCCGTCGGCGCGGGCCGCGTCCATGAGGTAGTGCACATAGACGGCGTTGTTGAGGTGACCGTACGGGTCGCATTCGTCGGCCCTGACCCGTGCGGTCCACGGGAGGTCAGGGGTCATCGGGCTCGACGGCGACGGGTGCGTTTCCACTGGCGGTCGGCGGCTTCCGCCCCCGTGATGGTGAGGGGACGGCCGGCCAGCTCCATCCGCCGCTGCAACGCGGTGCGGAACTTCTTGGGTACCGTGGCGAACCCGCTCAGCGGAACGACCTCGCCGCGGGCGATACGGCGTCGTTCGTCGGCGTCGACGTCCCGAGCCGGGGGCGCGGCGAGCGGGTTCCCCGTGTCGACCTCCTTCTCCAGCGTCGAGATCGTGCCCGGACCGTCGGGGAGGAGGGCGATCCGGAAGTACCAGGGCAGGAAGGTGGCGTTCTCGTCGAAGTCCAAGGAAGCCTCGGCGAGTGCCTCGAAGGGGATGCGCAGGGCGACATCGTCCCCGCCGCCGCCGGCGACGAGGAACAAGGCACGGTCGCTGAGGAGCCAGAACAGGACGAACGACTCGTGGACCCGGCGGTCGAGCCCAGCGGCGGAGCGGTCGAACTGCTCGTCCTCGACGAGCAGCGGACGCGCCTTGGCGCGGGCTTCGCTACGGCCGAGATCGAGGACCTTCCCTTTGAAGGTGTCGAGCAACGCCATGGGAGAGAAGGCTAGTGGTCCCCGACGGGTCAGCCCTCGACGTCGGCGGGGTCCGGTACGGATCGTCATCCGGAGGGGGCGGTTGCCGTCCCCTCCGCGGCGGCTCAGAGCGGCTCGAAGCGGGCGGTGAAGTGACGGAGCCACGGAGCCTGTTCCACCATCCGCAGCCCGCGCAGGCTCTCGGCCCGGGAGGCGACGTCGATGACGACCTCGGCGACGTAGTCGATGTGGCTCTGGGTGTACGTGCGCCGCGGGATGGCCAGGCGGACGAGCTCCATGGCTGCCGGCTCGTCGGGTCCCCCGTCGGGCGAAGGCCGCCCGAACATGACGGTGCCGATCTCCACGCCCCGGACACCGCCGTTGCGGTACAGCTCGACGGCGAGGGATTGGGCCGGGTACTCGTGGGGCGGGATGTGCGGGAGCAGCGCCTTGGCGTCGAGGTAGATGGCATGGCCCCCGGGGGGTTGGACGATCGGAACCCCGGCGGCGGCGACCTTCTCGCCGAGATAGGCGGTGGACCGGATGCGGTACCGCAGGTAGTTCTCGTCCAGGACCTCGGCCAGGCCCTGGGCGACGGCTTCGAGGTCGTAGCCGGCCATGCCACCGTAGGTGGGGAAGCCTTCGGTCAGGATGAGCAGGTTGCGACACCGCGCCGCGATCTCGTCGTCGTTGAGCGCGAGGAACCCTCCGATGTTGGCCAGTCCGTCCTTCTTGGCCGACATCGTGCAGCCGTCCGCGAGCGAGAACATCTCGCGGGCGATCTCCGCCGGTGTGCGGTGTTCGTGGCCCGGCTCGCGGAGCTTGATGAACCAGGCGTTCTCCGCGAAGCGGCAGGCGTCGAGGAACAGCGGGATCTCGTACTCGTCGCACACGGCCCGTACGTCGCGGAGGTTCTGGAGGGACACGGGCTGGCCGCCTCCCGAATTGTTGGTGACGGTGACCATCACGAGCGGGACCCGGTCCCGCCCCACCTCCTCGATGGTGGCCCGGAGCGCGTCGATGTCCATGTTCCCTTTGAACGGCAGGTCGATGGCCGGGTCGCGGCCTTCGGGCACCACCAGGTCGCGCGCTTCCGCGCCGCGGTACTCGACGTTGGCCCTGGTCGTGTCGAAGTGCGTGTTGTTCGGAACGACGTCGCCTTCGTCGACCATGACCGAGAACAAGATCCGTTCGGCGGCCCGACCTTGGTGGGTGGGGATGACCTGGGTCATCTGGGTGATGTCCTTGACGATGGACTCGAAGCGGTAGAAGGATCGGCTGCCTGCGTAGGACTCGTCGCCTCGCATCATCCCGGCCCACTGCTCCGACGACATCGCTCCCGTTCCCGAGTCGGTCAGCAGGTCGATGATCACGTGGTCGGCGTGGAGGCCGAACAGGTTGAACCCGGCCTGGCGAAGGGCCTCTTCCCGCTCCTCGGCGTCGGGAAGGTCGATGGCCTGGACGCTGTGGATCCGGAACGGTTCGATGATGGTCCTGTACGGCATGGTTCCCTTCCTGGTGTCGTTGGCTCCATTGTCGTCGTCTCGCCGGGACCCTGGGTCAGAGGGCGACCTCGAGTCCGTCGTAGGCGGGGAACGCCTTCGGACAGAGCTCCGCGGTGATCCCGACCAGCCGATCGTGGGGTGGGACGCTGCGCCCGATCTGGGTGAGGGCGATCCGCCGGACCTCCCAGTCACAGATGTCCGGCAGGTCCCGGTCGATGCGGAGGTGGCTGGGGATGCTGTGCCGGTAGGTGGCGCCGTCGATGACCAACAGGGTGGAGCCGGCGGAGGAAGCGGCCAGGGCCCGGGTGGGTCGGGCGACGTCCGAGGCGTAGGTGAGCGATCGGCGGTGGGCGGTCAGGCGCCACCCATAGGTGGGGAATCGGACGGGATCGCGAGCATGCGGGACCTCGATGGCGACGAGGCTCCACGGTCCGACCTGTCGCCGCTCGTCTGGGGCGGTGGCGACGAACGAGACGTGCTCGAGACGGCGGAAGCGGCGGCGAAGCCGCCGATGGCGTCGGCGTGACCGTGGGTGAGGACGATGCCGTCGACCCGGTCGATCCCGTCGAGCTGCGCGGGGAGGTCGCGGGTCACGTCGATCAGCACCGTGACCTCGTCGGCCGTCGCCAGCGCCGAGCTCTCCCGTCGGCGGGATCGACCGACGCCGGGGGTGCCGCCGGCGGCGCCGGTCCCGAGGAACGTCAGGGTCGGGAACGCCGAGGTCATGGCCCCACGATGCCACATCGAGGCGGCGGTAGGCTCCCCGCGATGCGCACGATCCTCGGCGACACCGACCTGTACCTCTTCCGGGAGGGCACCCACACCCGGATGTACGAGCACCTCGGGGCGCAGGTCCTCGACGAGGGGGTGCACTTCGCCGTCTGGGCGCCGAACGCCTCGGCGGTCAGCGTGGTGGGGGATTTCAACCGGTGGGACGCGGCCGCGCACACGATGTTCCCCTCCGATGCCGGGATCTGGAAGGTGTTCGTCGGCGACGCTCGGGTCGGACAGACCTACAAGTACGCGGTTCGAGGGGCCGACGGCGTGCTGCGGGAGAAGGCCGACCCGTACGGGTTCCTGTTCGAGGTGCCACCGAAGTCCGCCACGGTGGTGTGGGATCTCGCCTACCGGTGGCGGGACGACGGTTGGATGGCGGAGCGCGGGGCGAGGTTGGCGTCGGACGCACCGGTGGCCATCTACGAGATGCACCTGGGTTCGTGGCGGAAGGAGCCCAACGGCGATTCGCTGTCGTACCGGGAGCTGGCTGCTCCGCTGATCGCCTACGTGCGGGAGATGGGCTACACGCACGTCGAGTTCATGCCGGTCATGGAGCATCCGTTCTATCCGTCGTGGGGTTATCAGGTGGTCGGCTACTTCGCGCCGACGAGCCGCTACGGGACGCCGCAGGACCTGATGTACCTGATCGACGAGCTACACCGGGCCGGGATCGGGGTGATCTTGGACTGGGTGCCGTCGCACTTCGCCACCGACGGCCATGGGCTCGGTCGGTTCGATGGGACCGCCTTGTACGAGCACGAGGATCCGCGTCAGGGGTTCCATCCGGATTGGAAGAGCTACGTCTTCAACTACGGGCGGAACGAGGTCCGCAGCTTCCTGCTGTCGAGCGCCGATCTCTGGCTGGCGCGCTATCACGCCGACGGGCTGCGGGTCGACGGGGTGGCATCGATGCTGTACCTCGACTACTCGCGGGGTCCCGGTGAATGGGTGCCCAACGTCCACGGCGGGAACGAGAACCTGGAAGCCATCTCGTTCCTGCAGGCGATGAACACGGCGGCCTACCGGGACCATCCCGGGATCCAGACGATCGCGGAGGAGTCGACCGCGTGGCCCGGGGTGACCCGGCCGGTGGACGCCGGGGGGCTCGGGTTCGGGTACAAGTGGGACATGGGTTGGATGCACGACACCCTCGGGTACTTCTCGCTCGACCCGATCTACCGGTCGCATCATCACGACGCGTTGACGTTCCGGATGCTCTACGCGTACGACGAGCATTTCGTCCTGACGCTGTCCCACGACGAGGTCGTGCACGGGAAGGGGTCGCTGTACGACAAGATGCCGGGGGATCGGTGGCAGAAGCTGGCCAACGTCAGAGCGCTGTTCGGCTACATGTACGGCCTGCCGGGGAAGAAGTGCATGTTCATGGGCGACGAGTTCGCCCAGGAGGAGGAATGGTCGGTCGATGGGCAGCTCGATTGGGACGCCCTGTCGGATCCGGGGCATGCCGGCGTGCGGCGATGGGTGGGGGACCTCGACGCCGTGTACCGCCGCGAAGCGGCGCTGGCGGTGGGCGACGACGATCCCGACGGGTTCGCCTGGATCGTGGCCACCGACCGGGAGGCGTCGGTGTACGCCTTCGAACGGCGGGCGCCCGACGCCCGCCCGGTGGTGGTCGTGGCCAACCTCACCCCGGTGGTCCGCCACGGGTACCGGATCGGGGTGTCGGTGGCCGGAGTGTGGGAGGTCCTGCTCGACAGCGACGCGGAGGCGTACGGTGGGTCGGGGGTGGGTCCGGGCGCGTCGGTGACGGCAGAGGACGTGCCCGTCCACGGTCGGCCGTGGTCGGTGGTGCTGGAGCTCCCGCCCCTCGGGATCTTGATGCTGGCTCCTGCGGGCGTGTCGCCGTGACCGGATCGGTGAGGATCATGTCCGCCAACCTGTTCAAGGGTCGGGCGCGGGCCGACGTGCTGGCCGAGACCCTGCGTCGGGTCGATCCCGACGTGCTGTGCGTCCAGGAGCTCGACCCGGTCAACGCCGAGGTGATCGCGGGCACGTTCGAGGTGGTGTCCCTCGACCCGCGTCGGGACGCCAACGGCCTCGGGATCGCGGCCCGGTCCGACGCCCATGTGGGGACGATCGCCATGCCGTTGCGGCATGCCCGGACCGCCACCGTGCCCTTCGGCGAGGGGACGCTGGAGGTGGTCGATCTCCATCTCGCCAATCCGGTGGAACGCCCGTGGCGGCGGTCGGCGGCGATCCGGGCGGCTCAGCTCGCCGCGGTGGAGCGGCATGCCGCCGAGGTCGACGGCCCGTTCGTGATCGTCGGGGACATGAACGCGTCGCCTGCGTGGGAGGCGTACCGGCGACTGGCCCGAGGGTTCGTCGACCTTGCCGTGGCCGTCGTCGGGAAGCCGCCGCCAACATGGTCGTACCGGCATCGCCTGCCGCGGCTGCTGCGGATCGACCATGCCTTCGGCAGGGAGGTGGAGCCGGTGTCGTTCACCGTCGAGCGGCTGGCGTTCAGCGACCACGACGCGATCGTCGTCGAGGTGGCTCCGTCGCGTTGACGTCGATCATCGAGCGAGGGCCTCGACGATGGTGAGTGCGGCGACGGCGATGAAGAGCCACCCGATCGATCGGATCAGTGTCCGTTCGGGGACCCTGCCGGTCACCAGCGGTCCCAGCTGGCCGCCGATGACGACTCCGGGGATGGTGAACGCCACGACGGCGACGACGGCGCCGAGGTCGGCGTTCGGGCTGTTGACGAAGTCGATCAGATGGGTGACGGAGGCGGCCAGCGCCGTCAACGCCACGGTCGTCACGGATACCGCGACCGCGACCCGGCTCGGGATGCGGCAGCGCTTGACGAGCATGTACGAGTTGGCTTCGCCCAGGCCGGTGGAGATCAACCCGACGAGGAGCCCACCGATGGCGGCGCCGATCCGGCCTTCCTGCATCCGGCACAGTTCGTAGTCGTAGACGGTGTGGTCGGTGGTGACGATCCGGCGGCGGATGGATGGGGCGACGACACCGATGCCCTGGGCGATGGCGGCGTCCTCGACGGCCGGATCGTGATGGCGGATGAACGTCACGGCGATGGCCAGCAGGCCGAATCCGAGGAGCAGCTTGAGGGCGGTCGCCGGCGCGATGCCGGCGAGGACCGAGCCGACGATCGCCAGCGGCACCGAGACCGTGGCGAGCCGGCCGACGGCCAACCAGTCGATGGTCTTCGCCCGGGCGTGGGCGGCGACCCCCGAGGCGAAGCCGAACACCTCGGTGGCGAGGGCGGCGCCGATGCCGACGACCGGATCGAGGCCGAGGACGATGACGAACAGCGGCGAGAAGAACGTCGCTCCGCCGATCCCGGCGCCGTTGGCGATGGCGGCGATCAGGATCGACACGGGGAAGAGCCACCACAGACTCAGGTCCATGCCGGTTGCCTCGTCGGGACTCTCCGGTGGTCGGCGACGCGTTCGGCCAGGTCGGGGAAGGCGGGGTCGATCTCGAAGCGGTAGCCGTCCCACCAACCGTCCCGGTCGGGCTCGTACCGGCGGACGTCGGGGTCGCCCACGGCGATGGTCTTCATCGTTCGTTCGAGATCGCTCCACCGCCGGGGCACCTCGGCGGCGGGGATCGGGGCCAGGATCCGCATCCGCACGGACCGGTGGGTTTCGACGAGCGGATCGAACGGATGGTGCCAGATCCGGTGGGTGCCGGTGAGGACCACCGGCAGCACCGGCGCGCCGAGACGCCGCGCCAACCCGGCGACGCCTCGAGCGAAGGCGATCTCGATGCCGAGAACCGAACCCTGCGGGAACACGACCAGGCTCTCCCCGCGGGCGAGCACCTTCGGGGCGCCGGCGAGGAGGGACCGGTAGGCCGCAGGTCCCTCCTCGGGGATCCGGAGATGTCCGGCGGCGGTGAGATAGGGGCCGAGGGATTGCCAGGAGAACAGTTCCTCCCTGGCGGAGAAGGTCAGGTCGAGGGGAAGGTGGGCGGCGAGGACGAGCGGGTCGGCGAGTCCTTCGTGGAGGGGGGCGACGAGGTACCGACGTCGAGGATCGACGTGGCCGAGTCCGGTGACGGTGACCTTCACCGAGAGGGCGTCGAGCACCGTCGCGGCGCACCGCCGGCTGATCCGGTGACTGCGTCGCGTGGCGCCGGCGGCGCCCGCGGTGAGCGCCGCCAGGTAGCAGGGGACGAGGCGGGTCGCTCCGATGCGGCTCAGCGTGCGTCGCGTGGCGCGATCGCTGGTCGCCGCCTTGCCTGCCGACCAGGGCAGGGTCCATGTGGTTCGTCCCGCTCCCATGGTCCGGCCAACCGGCGCGCGGCTCGGCGCATTCCTCCCGGCGCGAGCACCGCCTACTCGCCGGGTCGGATCAGTTCGATGTCCTCCGAGCCGCAGGTGCGGCAACGCAGCCGGGGCGGGCCGGTCGGGGGAGGCGAGGGAGGTGCCGCGTCCTCCTGCGCCGGGACCTCCAGGGCGTGGCCGCATCGCGCGCAGAAGCGTGACCCCGGCGGGTTGCGATGGTGGCAGGAGGGGCAGGCCGCCTCGTCGGCGTGTGAGCGATCGTCGATGAAGACCAGCTCGGGCTCCTCGCCGGCCGTGGTGGAGGCGTCGAGGGGCTGGAGCGTGGAGAGCGGGTCGAGGGGTTCCAGGCTCTCGAGGGGTTCCAGGCTCTCGAGGGGCTGCAGGGTCTCGAGCGGCTCGACCGGGGCGGGGGCGCCACCGTCGCGGAGAGCCTCGTCGAGCGGCTTGAGCGATTCGAGGCGCACCGGCCTCGGCTCTGGCTCCTCGTCGAACGGGGCAGGCACGACGTCGGGCTGCAGGTTGCGGGCGACGCTGGTGACCGGAGAGGCGACGCCGTTCGCGTCCAGGTCGTACAGCGCCACGTTCTGGGTCTCGGCGAGCGACCGGGCCCCCGGCGAGTAGCCGCTCGCCGAGAAGATCACGAGACGCCGGCTCTCGGCCCCGGCGGCCCTGAGGATCGCCAGCACCGCGCCCTGGCTGACCGGGGAGGGGCTCCATCGGATCCGTGTCAGCAGCGTGTCGGATCGCAGCTCGATGACGCCGTCGGTCGGTTCGGAGATCTCGGTGGGGATCTCCCCGAACGCGTCGAACCAGTGGAAGGTCGCTTCGTACGCCTCGTCGAGGCTCAGTTGGGCCGACCCGGTGTCGCTCATCGCCGGAATCCTAGGAGCCCACCGGCCGATGCTCGGCGTCCTCGCCGACGACGGGGTGGGGGATCGAGTGCGCCCAGTCGGCGAGGAGCGCTCGCACGGCCGAGACGAAGGCGATGGGCTGGTCGAGGATGAGGTGGTGGTGTGCCTCGGGGATGGAGACCACGGGAGCCTTGCCACCCATCAGCTCGTACATGTAGTCGGCCGTGTCGGGAGGCACGACGACGCTGTGCTCACCGCGCAGGAGCGCCACCCGGGTGCGCACCGAGGCCAGTTCCTCCCGGAGCGCGACGAGGGTCTGGCTGAAGATCATCGGATCGAACTTCCATGTCCAACCGTCGGGTGTCTCGACGAGCGAGTGCCGGGCGATGTAGTCGATGATGAACCCGTTGTCGCAGGGCTGGGGCGGGACGAGGTGGAAGTGCGACATGGCCGTTTCGAGGTCCCGATAGACCCCGGGGGCCCGGAAGGCCCGGCCCTTGGCGGCTTCCTCCGACTCGGGGGCGGGGCGTCGAACCGGGGCATCGACGATGATGGCTCCGGCCAGTTCGTCGCCGTACACCGACGCCGCCTTGATCGTCACCATGCCCCCGAGGCTGTGGCCGACCACGACGGGCGGACCGGGGAACCGGGCCGCATCGGCCACGGCGAGGACCTCGCGGGCCCACTGGTCGTGGCTGTAGGCCTTCCGACGTCCACTGTCGCCGTGCCCGGACAGGTCGAGGGCGACGGCGTGCCATCGGTTGGTGAACATCGGAGCCAGGAACGACCACCAGTGCGCATGCGCGGCGCCGCCGTGCACGAACACCAGACCGGGGGCGTCCACGTCGCCCCACTCCAGGTAGTGGATGGGTGTCCCGTCGACGTCCACCGACGCCTCCCGGCGCGGCGCCCCGACGGCTCGCCGGAACCACTCGGGGGGACCCGGGTCGAGGTCAGACATCGGCGGCGATCTCGTGGGGGAGCGGGAACCAGCGGAGATGCTCGAAGTCCTCCGAGCGTTCCATCGTCGCGACCTGCTCGGGGACGCCGGGGTCGGCGAGGATCCGGCGGGCTTGGTCGAGGTAGTCGGCCAGCACGTGGTCGGGATCCCGCCGGGGGCGGTGTTCGTACCGCATCTCGCCGGTCGAGTAGTCGATCTCGTGGAGGCTGAGGGGAGCCTCCCCCCGCCCTCCGAGGTGCTCCCACAGGGCGGTCGTCGGTTCGTACCGGTACCACGGAAGCAGCTTCCAGCCCTGGTCGGCGATGAGCTCGACGGCGTCGACGATGTAGGAGAACACGGCCTCGGAGATGAAGTAGTTGAAGTTGACCCGCACCCATCCGGGCTTGATGAGCTCGCAGCCGCGGGTGATCTCCCGCTCGAACTCGTGGGAGGTCTCGAGGTCGATGCCGAGGAGCCGGTGACCGTACGGTCCGGCGCACGAACATCCACCACGGGACTGGATGCCGAACAGATCGTTGAGGAGCGCGACCACGAAGTTGTGGTGGAGGTAGCGTTCACCGTGGCGGACGACGAACGACACGATCGAGAGGCGATCCGCGTCGGGGTTCCCGAGCACGTCGATGTTGGGGTGGGCGTTCCACCGCTCGATGGCCCGCTGCACGAAGCCCTCCTCGAGCCGTCTGATGCGTGCGGAGCCGACGGCTTCCTTGAGCTGGAAGACCAGGCCCGCCCTGATCGACTCGACGATGGCGGGGGTGCCGCCTTCCTCGCGGTGCTCGATGTCCTCGAGGTACCGGTGCTCGGAGGGGTTGACGTAGGCGACGGTACCGCCTCCGGGGACCGCGGGGACCCGGTTCTCGAAGAGCGCCCGCCGGGCGATGAGCACCCCGGGGGTTCCGGGTCCTCCGATGAGCTTGTGCGGGGACAGGAAGATGGCGTCCTTGTAGGCGTCGGGGGCGTCGGCCGGCGCCATGTCGATGCCGACATACGGCGCCGCGGCGGCGAAGTCCCAGAACGAGAGCGCACCGTGGCGGTGGAGGAGCTCGGCGATGGCGCGGGTGTCCGAGATGATCCCGGTGACGTTGGACGCCGCCGAGAAGCTCCCGATCTTGAGGGGCCGGTCGGCGTGGGCGACCAGTTCGGCCTCGAGGTGGTCGAGGTCGATGTGACCGTCGGGGTCCTCGGCGATGGTGACGACGTCCGCGATCGATTCACGCCACGGGAGCTCGTTGGAGTGGTGCTCGTAGGGGCCGATGAACACGACGGGTCGCTCCTCGGCGGGGATCCGGTCGGACAGGTGGTAGCGGTCCTCCAGGGTGCACGGGATCCGGATGCCGAGCACCCCCATCAGCCGGTCGATCGCCCCGGTGGTCCCCGAGCCGGCGAAGAGGACGACGTAGTCGTCGCCGGCGTTGGTGCAGCGCCGGATGATGTCGCGGGCCTCTTCGCGGAACCGGGTGGTCTGCAGACCCGTTCCGGACGACTCGGTGTGGGTGTTGGCGTACAGCGGCAGGACGACGTCGCGGATGTAGTCCTCGATGAACGACAGCGACCGGCCCGACGCCGTGTAGTCGGCGTAGGTGACCCGCCGAGGCCCGAAGGGGCCCGGCACGGCGAAGTCGTTCCCGATGACCGATGAGCGGATGGTCTCGACGAGGTCAGGCATCGCCGGAAGGGTACTCGGTGTCACGCCGCCGGTCGGCAGACCCGGCAGGCTCGGAAGCCGGCGGCTTCGGCCTCGAGATGGGAGCGGAACGTGACCCGGTGGTCCGCGGAGATGCGTCCCGCGTGCCGGCATGTGGGGTAGCAGTAGATCCTCGTCGTGGCGGAGCCGACGTATCGCACCCGGCGGCGGGCGAGGTCCTCGATGGCTTCGGGGTCGACGCCTTCGCCTCGGAGCAGCTCTCGCTTCATCTCGGTGCCGTAGGCGTAGCGTCCGATCTTCCCG
>JALVQZ010000249.1 GCA_027036355.1 Acidimicrobiia bacterium
GGGGGCCACCGCCGCCGAGTTCTCGATCCTGTACGCGACGCTGCTGCTGGCCCGGGCGCCGCTCACGTTCGGCTACAACCTCCTCGCCCGGGTCCTGCCGCCGTTCACCGAGATGGCGGCGCGGGGCGAACGACCGGAGCTCCGGGCGTGGGCTCGGGGACTGGCGATCGCCGGGGCGTTCCTCGGTGTCGTGGCGGCCGGCCTCGGGTACCTGTTCGGGCCCCCGATCGTGGCGTTGGCGTTCGGGTCGGGGTTCCGTCCCTCCGCGCTGGTCGCCGCCTTGGCCGCCGCCGGGGTCGTCTTCGCCGGCGCCGGGTTGTTCATCGGTCAGATCCTCGTGGCGCGGGGACGGGCGTCCCGCCTGGCGGTGTCGTGGGCGGTCGCGATGGCCGCCGCGGCGGTGTCGCTGGCCGTGCCGTTGACCGATCCGGTGCTCCGGGTGGCGTTCGGGTTCGTCGTCGGGGAGGCCACGGCGCTGCTCGCGCTGGTCGCGGTGGCGCTCCTGAGGGACCCCCAGGAGGGGGCGATCTCGCACGGCTACCTGGTGATGAAGCGCTCGATGGACATCGGGGTCGCGGTGGCGGCGCTCGTGTTGCTGTCGCCGGTGCTGGCCATCGCCGCGCTGGCCGTGCGCCTGGATTCGCCCGGCCCGGCGTTCTTCCGTCAGGCCCGGACCGGACGCGGAGGTGAGGAGTTCTGGATGGTGAAGCTCCGGACGATGGTGATCGACCACGACGAAGAGGTGTTCAGGGAGCATCTCCGCAAGATCCAGGAGTCGGGCGACGACGAACCGTACACGATCAAGATCGACGACGACCCTCGCATCACCCGGGTCGGGGCGCGCCTGCGCAAGTGGTCCCTGGACGAGCTGCCGAACCTGTGGAACGTGCTGCGCGGGTCGATGTCGCTGGTGGGGCCGAGGCCGTTGGTTCCGCAAGAGGCCGAGCTCGTCGGTCTGGACAATCCCCGGTTCACCGTGAAGCCGGGCGTGACCGGACTGGCCCAGGTGATGGGTCGTGACGAGCTGTCGATCGAGGAGCGCACGGCGTTCGACGAGCGCTACGTCGCCGAAGCGTCGATCCGCCTGGACGTGGCGATCTTGTTCCGGACGCTCGTGGCCGTGTTCCGGCAGCCGGGCAAGCAGGACTGAGCGTCCGGGCTCGGCCGTGAACGGATTCGTTCGCCATGGGGGAATCCGTTCCGTGTGGTGGCGGTTGGTCGTGCCATGAGCGACATCGCGACCTTGTTGAACGAAGGGGATCCGCTGATCGCGGTCGTCGGCGCCACCGACGATCCGACGAAGTACGGGGCGACGATCTACCGGGACCTGAAGCGGAAGGGGTACCGGGTCGTGGCGGTCAACGACCGGCGCGCTCGGGTCGACGATGACCCGGCGTACCCGGATCTGCGGTCGCTTCCCGAGCGTCCCGACATCGTGGACATCGTGGTGCCGCCGGTCTCCGCGGCTGCGGTCGTGGAGACCGGGTTGGAGCTGGGTCTGGATCATTTCTGGCTCCAGCCGGGCGCCGAGTCGGCGGCGGTCGTCGAGCGTCTCGCGGCCGCGGGGGTCGACCATCTCGTGAACGCCTGCATCATGACCCGCAGCCGCATACGCCGCGGCGGGGGTATCGACTGACCGCCGGGAGCTTCGCATGGTTCGGATCCCGGTCTATGATGGATGCCGTGGTAGGGGGTTCGTGTAGGGGGAACACATGGCAGTCGAGGATCTGCGAGCAGCTCTGCTCGCCGTCCCAGGGGTGGCGTCCGTCGAGGTGACGGAGGTCGCCGATTCCGAACCCGTGGTCCGTCTCTGGCTGGACGGAACCCGGGAAGCACCCGACGTGCAACGTGACGTCGATCACGTGATCTCGTTGCGGGGGTACCGGCGCAAGGCGGTGCCCGAACCGGCCGGAGCGGTCGCCGAGCCGCCGGGTAACGGCCGACGCGGCGGTCTCGGGAGGGGTCTCGAGACGTTGATCCCGGTGGCGCTCGAAGAGGAGCCGCCGAGTCATCTGCACGCGGTCCCGCGCATCCGGTTCACGAAGCTGTCGATCGAGGAGTCCTCGGGTGGGGTGTCGGTGCGCGCCATCGACGCTTCGGGTCGGGAACGGGCCGCGACCGTCCACGGCGACGGGGAACGGGCGCTCCTCGAGGCGGTCGCCGCGGCGGTGGCCGGGCTGCATGGTGTGGCCGCGCCGCGGCTGCTGGCGGTCGAGGAACAGGCACTGGCCGGCTCCGACGTGGTGACCGTGGTGGTCGAACTGACCGATGGCTCCCGGCGCGCCGGCGCGGCGGTGATCTCGGGTGGGAAGCCGTTCACGGTGGGCAAGGCCGTCGACGCTGCGCTGTCCGTGGACTGATGCCGCTGCAGGTCGCGTGCCCTGCTTGTGGCGAGCGCGACGTCCTCCGTGGCGCCAGGGATGGTGATCGGATCGCGTTGGTCTGTGGCCGTTGTGGCCGCGAGTGGGAGCGTTCGGTCCGTCCGCGGTGTCCGACCTGTGGGGCGGGAGACGTGGAGCCGGTGCCGCTCGCCATCGTGGAGAAGGGTCGTGGAACGCAGCTGTCGGTGGTCGGCACCCGCACGATCCATCTCTGCCCGACCTGTGACGCCGAGCGCCTCGTCCGGTACCACGCGAACCGCCCCAACCCGTTGATGCCCGATGAGCTCCCGACCCTCCCCGACGTTCCATAGGCCGCCGGTCGCCGGACTCGTTCCCGGGAACCTGTAAGGATCGACGCTGCGACGCGTCTCGTCTTGGAAGCGACGAAAGGAGCAACTCGATGAGGATCGTGTCGATGGTGTGCTGTATGGCCTTCGTCGTGGCCGCCTGCGGCGGGGGAGCGGCGGGAACGACGAGCACGACGTTCCCGGTCGCCGCGGCGACGACGTCGAGCACCACGTCGTCCACGACGGCGCCGCCGTCGTCGACGACCACGTCCACGACCACGTCGACCACCACCACGTCCACGTCCACGACGACGTCCACGACGACGTCGACCACGACCACGACGGTGGCCGCCGGATGTCCGGCGGCACCACCGATCCCTGTCGGTGCCACGGTGTCGGCGACCAAGAGCGTCGACGCGGATGGCGACGCCGCGCTCGACGTGATGACCACCTACCTCGTCGGCGCCGACTGGCGTCTCCGGGTCGATCTCGGGGCGGGCGGGAGCATCGACGTCGTCATCGCCGACGTGTCGCCGCTGACCGGCGCCCTGGCGCTCGGTGCGTTCGACATCGAAGGCGACGGCACCGGCGAACTGTTCGTGAAGGTCGACGGTGGGGCCTACGCGACCCTGGTGGCGCTCTACGACGTGGACGGATGCGGGGTGGTTCCGATCACGATCGGCGGGGAGCGCGCGGTGTTCGCGGTCGGGGCGTCCGTGTCGAACTTCGCCGGTCTGAACTGCGACGGTTCGCTCCTGTGGACCTTCGAGGGCACCTTGATCGAGGGATCCGACGGGATGTACGAAGCGATCGACATCCCCTATACCCTCGAGGGGCACGTCCTGACCCAGGGCGTCGGGGACGGCGCAGTGGTCTCGGCCGGCGAGATCGGGCCGCTGCTGACGTGCGGCGACGTGGACCAGGTGTGATCGTCAGGCGTTCTGTGGTTCGTTCCGTCGCGTGGGTTGGGACAGGACGTACCAGACGATGCCCAGGCCGAGGAGCCCGAGGGCGACCCGCAGGACCGTCGTCTCGTGCGACCACCAGATCGACAGCGAGAAGGTGGTGACGATCCCGACGGTGGCGACGACCTTCGAGCGGACGGTGAAGCCGCGGCCGGAGCGCCAGTCGCGTACGATCCCGCCGAAGAAGCGATTGGTGGCCAGCCACCGGTCGAACCGTTCCGATGAACGGGAGAACAAGAACGCGGCCAGGAGGACGAGGTCGACGGTGGGGATCAGCGGAAGGAACGCGCCGACGATGCCCACCGCGAGGGCGAGGAACCCGAGGATGACGAGGACGGCCCGCAGCGGCCGGCTCCTGACGATGGTCGCCATGGAACGAGGATACGCGGCCGGTCGACCGACAGCACGTCGGGGTGCGCGGTGACGGGGTGGTTGCGCCGGATCCGGGCGATGACGGCGCCGCGGGTCCGGACGTCGGGACGTCCGACGAGCGGCAACGGCGCGTCGTCGTTCCATCTGTGGTGGTCAGTGCCCTACGGCAGGATGCTGTCGGCGGCGGCGGTGACGCTGGAGGTCGTCGAGCCGCCGGCGACGGACCGTCTCGTGTTCTGGGCCCTGCAGGTGTCGTTCGTCAAGCCTGGTGGGGGAGGGGCGCATCTCGGCTTGCAGTGGAACCGGAGGCATCCGGGAGGTACCGCCGTCAACTGGGGCGGCTACGCCCCGGACGGGTCGCTGCTGTCGGGCAGCGCGTCGCCGCTCCCGTCGACCCCCGACGACCCGAACACGCGGGATCTGCTGTGGTGGCCTCGGCGGCCGTACCGCCTGTCGATCATCCCCGTGGAGGAACCGGGCCCAACGGCCTGTTCCGCTGGCGAGGGACGGTGACCGATCTCGAGGCCGGGACCGAGCACGTGGTCCGAGAGCTGTGGAGCCCTGGCGAGTTCCTGCGCGGGCCGGTGACGTGGACCGAGTCGTTCCAGCACTGCGACGACCCGTCGTTCGCGGCGAGGTGGTCCGACGCCGTCGTGGTCGACGACCGGGGCGAGCGTCACCGGATCGACACGATGTCGGCCGACTACCAACGGGTCGAAGCGGGGGGTTGTTCGAACACCGATTCGTCGGTGGATGCCCATGGATGGGTGCAACGCACCAACGTGGAGCGGGTCACCGCCCCCGGGAGCCGCCTCACGTTGCCCCGGGGCGTGTGACGCGCCGGCGGGTAGCATGTGGCCCGCTTCGGGCGTTTAGCTCAGTTGGCGAGAGCGCTTCCCTTACAAGGAAGAGGTCGGCGGTTCGAGTCCGTCAACGCCCACCTGCCGGTTCGTCGACGACGGCGGGCCGTTCCGGCCCGGATCGACCTTTCTCTCGATGTGCCGATGCGCGTTTATCGCGCTTCCAGAGGATGCCAGTACGTCGATTGCGGGGGGATCGACCGGTAACATGCTGTGGGCTTCTGCGTCGGCCAGGAACAAGAGCCGTTACAAGAGCAGCAGCGACGCGTGATCGATGTCGTGCAGGACGTCGCTGTCAAGCTGGTCGGCGTCATGCCGTCGCGAATGGTCGTTGTGGAGGCCTTGGGCGAGATCAGGAACGGCGCGCTGGTAGATGCGGTCCTTGAGGCGTTCGCCGAGGCCCACGCCGAAGCGGCGGGAGCCGTCGAGCAGCTGGTCGAGTCGACCGCCCTTGGCCAAGCCATCGGAGTTGAGGATCTCCGCGGCGATGCCTGCGACCTCGTCGGCGGCTGCGTCGAATGCGAACTCCACGTACGTGTCGTGGTGCGGGAACGCCGAAGGACCCGACAGGCACGGCCTATTGCCAGCTACTCACAGCAGATGCCGGTCCACCCCGCGCTGCGGTCGCTCCCGGCGCCGCTGGAACGTCCATCATGCCGCCTCTCGGGAAGTCCCCGCCGGGTCGGCACCATCAGGCGCGAAGACCAATGACCCGAGCCATTCCGAGGCGAGGTCCAGGAGATCATCCGAACGCGACACTAGCTGCCGCTGAAGATGGGTCGCGAGAGGGAGCTCGGGCGCCCGCGATCGCCAACCGCGGATGATCGAGGTGATGCTCCAACCTCTCCGGGTCGTGGCCAGGAGTAGGTCGTACTCATCGGCCGAGCAGATCGGTCCGTCGCCACCGACCTCGGCCTGGAGCATCGGGTTGTTAGGGAGGGGATCGTCGACGACCAGCAGCCTGGCGACATCTTCGACCAGCCATCGGTTCGGCGCGACGTCGGAGAACCGGTCCGATACGGCACGTGTCTGATCCGTCTTCTTCCGGTATCTCTCGATCGTCGTAGCGATGGTGTGCTCGTCGCCGACCGAGAGCTTGTAGGGTCTCGACCCGGAGAAGAATTCGAGCACGGTCGCCTGCTGAGCCTCCAGAACGACGGCATCGGCCAGCTTGGAGCCTGGCAGCCGCTTCCGTAGCTCGTCCTCCATCAGCAATTGAACCGATCCGCGTGGGAGCCGGCGCAACTCGTCGACACAGTAGGCCTCGAAAAGGTAGCCGACGACGCTGCGTGCGTCCCGATCGGTGTGGGTTCCCGTCGAGACGAGTACGAAGCGGGGAAGGTCGGCGGCTCTCGCGGCCAGGGCATTGAGGCTCCACGGCAGCGCCCGGCCGTCGCTGAAGCGGATGAGCGGTCGGTCGGTCATGGCTCGCGGGGTACCCTTGGGTGCTGACCCCCATCCCCGGTAGTCACCATCCGGGCGCATCTCATCCCGGATACCTTCTCCAAGTTGGTCAAGGTCCGTGGAGATCCACTCGATCAGTGCTCGTTCCGCCTCTGGGGAATACAGCTTCGCGGCGACAGAGGCTGCCGATTGGGAGTCGGCCACCGTCCGCAAGCTCTCGAACAGGAACACGAGGCCAGCGGTGAACCCGAGCACGTCCTGGATCGGTACGCCAAGCTCTTCCTCCACCTGCGCACGGATGCCGGCGAGATCGATGCGGGCCAGGCGGGGATGATCAGGCGGCTTCACCCACATCATCGCCGACCGGCGGAGGCGGAGGAGGGGAACCAGGTGGTCCGCGACGAGCCCGAAGGACGATGCCGCGATGTCCGGGAGTGGATCGAACGCTTGTAGCCCTCGTGGATTGAAGTCCGCCTGGACGAAGAAGACGGCGCGTAGGATCTCGGGGAGTGTTGGCTCGGAAGACCATGCTTCCCAGGGGAAGAACGCTTCGGCAAGGATGCCACCGAACGGCCCTCCCCCCGGCGGAATGCCTCCCGGCCATGGAGCTGCTGCGACCACCTCGGCGATCAGCCATCGCAAGGCGAGAGGGCTGAGAAGGCGACTTCGCGGACCGATCGCACCCAACAGTCGGCCTTCGAGCTCCACTGGGAATGCCATGGCTCGGATCAAGTCGCGCTCGACCTCGGAACGCTGCGGGCCCTCGGCACTCAGAGCCAACTCGGTCAAGAGCCGCAGGAGGCCTTCCCGTTCGCTCACACGGGCGAGGGTGCGGAGACCGAGGTCGCGGTAGATCTCCGGAGGACCGTCGAGCCCCACATCAGCGGGGGTCAACATCGTCGCGATCGGCCACTTGCGTTCGAGCTCCAAGGTTTCGAGCGCTCTAACCGGCACGACCAGACCCGACAGAGCATCGACCCGCATGGGGACATCGATGACTCCTGTCGCGCCCGACAATGGAGCGAGGAGCGTGGTCTCCGGGAAGAACCGCCGCGGCAGGCCGAAGGTGAGACGAAACATCTCAATCATGGGAGACGGATGGGGCGCTGAGGGAACGGCCGGCAGAGGGGACGCGGGGATCCGCTTCGCGGTCCGCGTAGACCGAGCCATGTGGATCGCCGGCTCTTCTGGGGGCCCAACCGCGCTCGAAGCGTTCATAATGACATGAGTGTAGTTCATCGGGGGAACAGACGTTCGAGGTGGCCGATCCTTGGAACCTCGGTCGTGCCGCTATGGTGCTGGGCGGTGGATTCCGACATGGATGGACTGGTGGAGCGCGCCTTCTCGGTGCGGGCAACGGCGCTGCGGAACGTGTCCGAGGTGGTGGTCGATCCTGCGGTACCGATCCTCTACTTCGGGGATCTCGCCGGGTACCGTCGCTCGCCGATACGGGTCGTCACGGTGGGGTTGAATCCCTCCCGGGGGGAGTTCCCTGCGGAGGATCCATGGGTCAGGTTCCCTGGGGCCGTTCTCGGTGGAGCGCGGTACCGCGCCGCGTTGGATCGGTACTTCCAGACGGCCCCGTATGGATCGTGGTTCGGTACCTTCGAGCCCATCCTCGAGGGCCTCGGTGTGAGCTTCTATCCGGGTGCCGACGGCGTGGCGTTGCACACGGACCTGTGCTCTCCCGTGGCGACGGATCCGACATGGTCGGGCCTCGACCTGTTGGTGCAGGAACAACTCGCGGCCGATGGGATACCGCTGTGGCATGATCTGATCCGCGTGTTGGCGCCCGACGTTGTGTTGGTGTCGGTAGCGCGTCGATGGTTGGACAGGATCGCGTTCTCCGGAGTCGGTGTGCCCCGCGAGGTCTTCCGGGTCGATCGGGCCACCCCGTACGTTGTCGAAGGATGGCGGATCGAGGTCGCTCCTGGTGCGGAACCGGTCGTCGTGTTCGGCAAGGCCGCGCAGCGTCCGTTCGGAACGATCTCCAACATCGACAAGAGGCGGCTCGGAGCGACGCTGGCGACGCTGGTCCGGGATGGTCGGAGGTGACGACGTCGCGCGAAGGTGAACCGGTCGCCCTGAGGGTCGCCATCCGCCCGTTGCGATCCTCGAGCAGGCGCCCTAGCTGTGCTCTTCGGGGAGGTTGTCCTGGATGCGGCTGATGGGGGTTGCCCATTGGAGTGAGCCGTGGGCTCGGTGGTGATTGTAGAAGTGGAGGAACCCGGCGTAGGCGTCGGTGCGTTCGGTTTCTGAGCGCCAGGGCCGCAGGTAGGCCCATTCTTCGAGGAGGATGCGGTGGAACCGTTCGACCTTGCCGTTGGTTTGAGGCCGATACGGACGGGTCTTGGACACCCGGGTTCCGGTGGCCGCACACGCCCGATGCCACAGTCCGGACCGGTAGCAGGGGCCGTTGTCGGTGAGGACCCGCTCCGGGTCGATGCCGTGGGCGTGGAACCAGGCGCAGGCTCGGGTCCAGAACCCGGCGGCGGTGACGGCTTTCTCGTCGGTGTGGATCTCGGAGTAGACCAGTCGGGTGCGGTCATCGACCGCTGAATGCAGATACCGGTAACCGACTCTGCGGGCGACGGTGTGCTCTCCGGGGTAGCCGCGGCCTCGGATACGCCAGCCACCGCCGTCGGGGATGGCGGCGAGTTTCTTGACATCGACGTGGATCAGCTCCCCTGGCCGGTCGCACTCGTAGCGTCGGGGTGGCTGCCGGTCGGTGGCGCGGTCGCCTCGATCCAACCTGCCCAACCCCGCCGCGTTGAGGATCCGCTGCACCGTCGAGGCCGCCAACCCGACTTCGAAGGCGATATGGTCCGCCCCCCACCGTCGCTGCCGACGCAGGCGACACACCCGCCGCCGCAGCCGCCTCGGCGTGGCGTTCGGAGACCGATGCGGCCGCGACGACCGATCCACCAGACCCGCGTCGCCGTCCACCAGGTACCGGTCCCGCCACTTGCGCACCGTCTTGGGGTCCACCTGGAACCGTTCCGCCGTGGCAGCGACCGTCCAGCCGGCCTCCAACACGCAGGCCACCATCCGGCGGCGACCTTCCGGCGTCAACGGCGCGTTCGGATGCTGCCGTCTGCTTGTAGCGTTCACCCCGAGCCCTCCTTCGAGTCGTGAGTCTTGCAACCCACAGTCTCGTCGGAGGGCTCACCCCATCACACCAAACCGCCAGGGACAACGTCCCCGGTTGTCACAGCTAGGTGTTCTCGCCCTTGAAGATGGCGGAGACCGATGCGTCCGAGAAGATGGCGTCGACGACGCCGGCGAGGATCGGCCCGATGGACAGCACCTTGAGGTTGTCGAGGGCGGCGGCGTCGGCGG
>JALVQZ010000250.1:0-476 GCA_027036355.1 Acidimicrobiia bacterium
CGGTCAGCTGACCCACCAGGTTCCGTTTCGCCCGCAACGCCCGCCGCCGCGCCGTCTGGTTGTCGACCTTCTCGATGCGGACCGCCCAATCGACCGGAAACGGGAGCTGGTCGTCGAGGTGCCACAGCCACTCCCCCGACCCGTACGGGAACGTCCACGCGGCCGGCATCTCCGCCAGACACAGGAACGTCTGATAGCCGACCCCCCAGTCGGGATGCTCGACGGTGAGGTACCGCCAATGCCGAGGCCGATCGGGGTCGCTGCGGCGGCCACCCTCCACGTACACGGCGTCCCGATCCAGCCGAACCACCGACACCCGACCGGAACCATCCTCTGGGTGGGGGAGGGGCGGATCGGCCAGCCCGCGCAGCACCGCCCGCTCGTACAACCACCGCACCTGCCGGGCCGCGAGTCGTCGGAGCCGGAGATGCTGGGACAGCTGCTCTTCCAGCACGCCCGCCTGGCCCATCGCTGCC
>JALVQZ010000250.1:486-68427 GCA_027036355.1 Acidimicrobiia bacterium
GCTCCGGGCGGCGCCACCGGGGCACCGAAGACGGAACCCACCTCCGAAGCCGCCACCCGGAGCCGGTCGATCATCCCTCGGCCTGTGCCGGTCTCGGGCAGCCGGACCGCCAACACCCACCGCCGCTCGTACACCGGCTCGGTGACGAACCGAGCCGCAACACCGCGGGCTACACCGGCCCACCTCGGCGCTCGGCCGCCGCCGAGAATGCGCCGCTCCAGCTCGTCCCGTGACAGTCTGACTGCCATCGACAGGATCAGCGACTGTGCTGGCAGGACGAGGAGCGCACCGACGGTGCGGGCGTGCACCTCCCGGGCGTCACGGACCGACCGGTGCGGATACGGGAACGGCTCCACCTCGAAGCACGCCCACACGCCCCCGTCGACACCCCACACCAGGTGACCGTCGATCCCCCGCACCGGCAACGGGTTACCCATCGTCCTGCCCACCCACATTCACCGACGCGGGCCGCACCGTGATCGCCACCCACCCACCCCGGGACGGCCGAGGTGCAGTGACGGGCCGGCCGTTGCGGACCCCCCGCCGACAACCCGGCGACAGAACGACGGTGGCGACACCGGCGGCCACCAGGAACGGGGAACGACCCTCGACCCGCCAATGCCGCACCGCCCACCCCGACGCCGCCACCACACCGGCGAACACCACCAGATTGCCGACCCCACCGAGGTGCGCCCACACCGGGCGGGTCACCAACAGCAGCCCACTCGACGCGGCGACCGCACCCAGCTGCGAGGCGGACAGCGCCCAGGGGAGCCGCCACCCGGCGACATGGCCGATGATGATCGGACGGCGCAGCGCCTGCGTGTACGAGTGGTAGACGTCCACAGCCATCGCCCGCTCCGATCACACCGAGAAGCCGGTGGGGCGGACCCGAACGGCCACGGGTGACTGCATGGGTGGTGCGAGGGCGCCGACGTCCTCAGCCACCTTCTCCTGCAGCCAGTCGGTGGCGTTGATGGCGAACAGAACGATGGCCGCCAGGATGATCACCCCGATCACCGCCGACACCGTCCGCTTCACCAGCCACGACCACAGGATCATCCCGATGGCGATCAGCACCGCCGCCCCGATCGCCAACGTCGTCAGCTTCCCAACCACGACCTCTGCCGTCTCGATCATGCGTTTCCTCCTTCCAACGTGGGTTTCCTACGGTGCGAGCAGCGGTGCCGGGAGGAGCTCGGACACCTCCCACCGGCCGTCCCGCAGGCCGACCGTCAGCGAATACTCGAGAACCTGAGCCCAACCGGCGGCATCCGTTCCCCGCACAACGACCCTCACCTGCCCACCGCCGTCGGGAGAGTCGACGAGCCCGGATTCGAGGACCTCGACATCTGAGAACGGCGGGGGCTGCACCGGCTCGATGCGCGACGACGGGGCCGTATAGCGGGCCAACTCGCCGACACCCGTCAGGTAGGCGGCCAAGAACCGGGACACCGTCTCCTCCAGACCCGGTGTGCCGTCGAGGCCGTCGAGACGACGCACCAGCAACTCCGGCGGCGCGGCCCGTGGCGGCGCGGCGACCAGCGCCGGCAGACCCGTCACCGCCCAACCCGACCCGGTCTCCACCACACCAACCGAGTAGAAGCCGGTCCGCACCGGCACCCACACCCCCTGCCCATCGGAGCTCGACTCAGAGGCGACCACCTCCGCGGCCACCGTCACCGCGAAGTAGCCAGGACCGACCTGGCGGGCCCCGAGACTCGCCGTCCTCACCGCACGCCACGACCCCACCACCACCCCATCCAACGACCGATCATCAAGGAAGACACGCAACGCTCCAGCCGAGTCCTCCCCGGCACCCAGATAGGCGGCGACGAACAACTCAGCGAACCCTTCCACCCCCGCCGTATCCGGCGGCACCTCGACCGCCGTACTGCTACCGAGCGTGTCGAGCCGACCCTCAAGGGCCGACACATGGGCCGTCACCAGGAACGCCGCCACCGGACCCGACACCACCAACAGCCACAACACCACCTGCAACACCCGCACCATCAACAGCGGACTCAGCCAGGCCAACGCACGTCGCCGGCCAGCGAAGGCGTCGTGGGCACTGTCGGTCGTCATCGGATGCCCCTCGACTGACCGGACATGCGACAGCGACGCAGACCGTTCGCCACCATCTGACGTCGCAACGCCTCGACCCGGGCATCCTCAGCTCGCCAGTACGCATCCTCGAAGAAGGCCACCAATCGACCGGCCAGCTCACGGGACGGCAACATCCCCCCGGTGCTCAGCAGATCATCGAGGAGCCCGCACCACACATCCCACCCGGCCCGGATACGGCGATCCAACTCGACCTCCGGCAAGATGCGAACGTCCTCGGCAGGCTCGACTTGCTCGCGGTCGACGTCCACATCCCCGCTTCGATGCGGCCACAGGGCTTCCATGTCGATCCTCCCTTCCATCAGAGCCCGGGGTTCCGGCTGGGCCCGGTCACGGTCCTAAGGGGCACCCTTCGGCACCAAACGCGACAGGAATGCCGGATCACCGTCTCCGTGATCGAGCCGCCACCAGGCTCTGCCGCACATGCCGCTCGGCCCGCAACCGACGCTGCCGCAACGTCTGGGGATCCACGCGTTGGACGGACGCCAGCTCATCGACCGACATGTCGGCGACTCGGGTCAGCACCACCAGACGGGCTGCATCCTCACGCACCCGACCCCGCCGCCGCACCCACTCGACCAGATCATCGAACCGGCCTGTGTCCGTCTGGACTTGACGGCATCGATACAGCCAACCTCCGATAGGGGTCGTGCCTACCCCCGGTCAGGGAGACAATGAGAGTGTCCTTGCCAGAATCGACTGCTCCTGCGAATCGGGGTCTGGAACCCGGGATGTCGCGCGTGCTCAAAGGGGCCGCTTGAGAGGTAGACGGTGTCGGGTGCACAATCGGTATGAGCCGCTTGCAGGAGACCGGAGGGTGCGATGGGGCTGCGAGACCGACTGAGAAGCATTCGTTGGCGGATTCGGAGCTGCATCTGGACGCCGATCGTCGTTCACGTACTCGCTCGCGTTCTACCGCCAGGATTCGTCTACGCCGATGAGCTCACAATCTCGGGGCGCAAAGCCATCCGTCGCACTCTGGCTGGCGTCATCGGGCTTGTTCTCGGTGTTCTCGGTGTGCTTCTTCTCGGACCAGATTCGTGGCAGGAGGTCCTTGCGGGAGCGGTCTTGGCGTGGAGCGTCTCTCTAATCGTGTGGGCGAGGACCTCATACCGTCGTGAGCGCACCGAGTTGGAACAGGCCTTGAGCCGCGCGGCCGAGACCGACGTTCTGCATGCTCGGTTGAACAAGATCTGTGCGGTACTCGGGATTCCACCACTCGATCTGGACTCGGAGCTCCAAGGTGCTATTGACGCCCGGAAGGAGCGCCTGGCCCATTACGCGGGACTCGACGAGTACAGGTCGGGATCTCATGCACAGGGATGCCCTGAGGGGTTCTGGGATGAGGTAGCACTCGGCTGGACTGAGAAGTAGTGCATCGCTATGGCGGTAGAGCTGATCCTGAGGTGACGGCGATCGTCCACGAGAGCTCCGAGTGCCGTCGACGGGATCGCCATCGGCGAAGTCAAGGTGAGTGCAACCGACCTGGCTACGGCGATTAGTTCTGGAAGGCCCGTTCTGCCGGGGACCGGCGATGCCTTGACGCGTCAGGTGCACTTCACGGCCCTGCGATAATGCATGCATGGCGTGGGACAGTCAGCTGTTTCTGGAGCAGCTCGAGGCATTGCTAGTGAGATATGGCGAGGAGGGGACCGCCCTCCAGAAGGAGCTGGGGCAGCTCTACCGCACCGCCGCGAAGGAGATCGTGGACGACGAGCTTAGCGATCTCGCTATGGAGCTATCTGAGAGGAAGGCCCATGCGGCGGCCTTCCGAACTCGCCTTCGAGCCCGATGGGGCTACGCCCTCGATCTGTTCGAGCTGCTCTTGGGCCACTGTTGGGACATCGGACAGGGAACAAACGAGCACTACCGCTCGCTTGCTGTTGAGACGCAGAACCATCGGTTTGAGGCCCTTACTCGCCTCCACGGCAAGGCCACACTTACCGCTTCAGAGATCCTGGTACTTCTTGAGACAGGCCATGCAGTTGGTGCGATGGCACGGTGGAGAACACTTCACGAAGTCGATGTCGTGTCAGCTTTTCTGTATCAAAACAGTGACGACATCGCGTATCGATACCTGCGGTACGAGGACGCTCAAACGCTGAAGATGCGGCGTGCGTACGACAGGTATCACCAGCGACTTGGATACGAGCCTAGCGATCCCGAGATAGACGGGGATCCAGAGCAGTTAAGAAAGGCACTGGTCGATGAGTTTGGGCACGACTTCCTAGAAAAGAATGGTTGGGCGATCCCCGTGTTCGGGAAGAGACCGACGGACGCGGAGATCGAGGAAGCAGCGCGGCTGGACCACTATCGACCCTACTACTACTTGGCTAGCGACGCCGTCCACGCCACTCCCAAGGGACTGATGGCGACGATGCAACAGATCGGCGATACGCCCATGATCATGGCCGGACCGTCAAACGCGGGGTTGGCCGATCCTGGTCACGGCGCCGCTCTGTCGCTGGCTCGTTGTACGATCACCTTGATCAACTACTGCGGCATGGATCTGCGAGAGGATCCGGAGCTAGATGAACAGGTGAGCGTTCTGCTCACCACACACATGCTCCTGGAGCTGGCGGATCGGATTGGGAACGCTTTCGGCGAAGCTCACGAGCAGCTCATGGAAGACGAGAGTCTTGGATAGCAGGGGACGTGCTGTTCTGGGGAAACCAACGACGTCGCTATCGAGCGTAAGCCCATGGGATGCCTGGAGTGTCGGAAACCAGGTCGCACACTGATCCTCTTCTCCCGACTCGTCCGGCATCATCGGTGTCTTCAATGGCGCGGCCTAACCATTCCTGTGCAGACCTGCGGAGAGGGCGTGCTGAGGTGGCGGTTGCCGTCGCGTCCGAGGACGCTGGCGTGATGGTCAGGCCCTCCCCTCTGGTTGTTAGGGGGCTTCTGGCAGCCGGCGCTGTCAGTCGGCATCTGCGGCTCCCAGGGTGCGTTCGACGGCAGCGTTCAGGCGTTGCAGATAGGAGTACGTTTCGAGCAGGAGTAATCCAGCGCCGGAGTCGTTGAAGTAGCGTTCGAGGTAGTCCGTCTCGTTCCCACGAGGATGCACGCCGTAGTTTCGCAACTGCCGCATGAGGCTGGCCTGGCTGACGAGCTCGTCTGCCTCACCTCGCGGCGGGACGCGCCGTAGGAGTTCTGCGACACGATTCACGACCTTGGCGGTGCGATCCTCATCGAGGGCCTTGTCCAGCTGGTTGTCGAGGTGGCGTAGCTTCTCCCCGGCCGCGTACCAGGCTCCCTCACTTGCCGCACCGAGAAGACTCGCGGTAGCTAGGTGGAGGCCCTGTCGATACGCAGCGAGAGCTTCCAGGATGCAGCGACGGGTTCGACGGTCGAGAGCGAGCGTTTCGAGGTTTGCGGTGAAGATGTCCGGCTCGAAGAACCACTCCTGGCCTACGAACCGTGGTGCGAGGCGATACGCGGGGGAGAACTGTCCGAGGCGAGACCGGATCGCGACACTGGTCCCGACGGATCCGAACTGATAGGGGATGCGGATCGCGTCGCCGCCGACGATGGGGTTGGAATCCTCGTGTCGAGGGGGCTCGGCGACGGGTACGAGAATCCCCTGCGACACTAGATCCTGTACGGCCTCGGCGGCGGCCAACGCCAACCGGTATGCCGCGATTATGGGCTGTCCCGGGTGCACCACTCCGCCGATCGCTTCCGCGGACGTGACCTCCAGACGAGCCCCATCCGCGGGCTCCGGGAGCCCCTCCTGTTCGATGAGACATCGCTGGAGCTCGCGGATTCCGTGTGGCGCGCCATCAGCCACGATCTCGCGGATCTGCATCTTGGCTCGAACAGTTTCGGTGAACGACGGCGACACGTTGCTCCGAATGACCGCCTCGAGTTCCTCCTGTCCTCTCCGCACGGCAGCTCCTGTACGCGAGGTTCTTAGCGTACGACCTCCCCACGACAGAACGGACCCCACGCACAGCGCCGCTGTGGACCCGTCGCCGAGAGGGCGGCTTGAGACGCGCAGACGGACGTCGGGATCAAGACGGCGATTGTCAGCGTGCCAGTGCCACGCTCTGGCGCACCCGTCGCTCCGCACGGAGTCGACGCTGCCGCAATGTTTGTGCGTGCACACCGGTCGCGGCGGCCAGCTCATCCACGGAAACGACTCCGGCTCGGGTCAACACCACCAGCCGGGCAGCGTTCTCATGAACTCGGCCGTGCGTACGCACCCAATCGATGAGCTCGTCGAGTCGTTGTTCGTCTGCGCCGGGCCTATTGGGGTTGTCAGTCCCCTCGACGTCGGACAGGTCGTCCCTGAAGACCACCGGCTCCGCCCGGTCCCGAACCGCCGCCCGCAGCACCCGACGACGCGTGTTCTCATACACCCGAAACGAGGGCGGCGTTCCCGCAGGCTGCGCCGCGCACCATGCCAACACCTCCACCGCAGCAGCCACCACCCGAGCCGCCCGCTCCTCGACGTCCCAGCCCCGAATACGATCGATCAGGCTCTTCAATCCCGGTAGCACCACCTGCAGCGCAACCCGCTTCGCCAGGACATCGTCGGGTACCCGTTCCAACAGTGCCGCTAGCACCTGGTCCCGTTCCCTCCACGACGATACGTCACGACGCTGAGCCGCCGCCACCAACTCCACCCCGTCGGCGAACGCCAGGCGCGGATCCTCGGTAGCCCAGCTTTGCAGCCGCTCTCGCAGCCATCGCGACCGAGCCAACGCCTGCCACTCCGCTTCCAGCCGGCGGATGAGCTGTGTCTCCCTTGCCCGCCGTGGGCGACGGTTGTCCAACGACGCTCCTCTCGTACGACGAGAGCGAGCGTGAAGAAGGGGTGCTCCAACGGGATCTCAGTTCTGTCTCGAGGCCAACTCCAAGAGGGCTCCGGGAGACCGGGACGACGGGCTTTGGACGCGTTTTGGACGCGAAATGTCGAAAGATGCCGAACGACGCTGAGCAACGACGAAACCGAAAAGCCCTGGTAGTGCAGGCATTCTGCCGAATCAGCCCGCTTCTCGGCGGTCATCGATACGGACTCATAATCCGTCGGTCGCAGGTTCGAGTCCTGCCGGGCCCACTGGCGAAAGCCCGCGTGGTTATTGGGGTTTCGGCGTTTCTGATCCCGTCGTACTCACGCCTAGGTCGCCGCCAGGCCGCGCTCAGGCCGCGGGAATCTGAGGAACCGCGGCCTGCGACCGGGTTCATCGGTGGTGCTGGGGGGTCCGTCTGGTGCGGGGAGAGGTATTGGGGACGTCACGAAGGGCGACGTGACGCTCAGTTCCTGGCAGTCACTCGTCGGAGGCGTTGCAGCGCCCGGCGGTATCGCTGCCGGGCTGTGGCGGGGTGGAGTCCGATGGTGTCGGCGATCGTGCGGAAGCCTCGCTCGCCGAGGATCCGGAGGGTCACGATCGTGCGATCGGGTGGAGCCAGGGAGGCGAGAGCGGCCGTGGCTTCGAAGGCCATGTGACGGTCGACCACCTGGTCGGCGGTGGGATCTGTATCGGGAGGGCTGATCGTCGCGGCGAGCTGCTCCGGACACGTCCGTTTCCGGGTTCGATGCCGGTGGCGGGTGACGTTGTGGGCCACGGTCATGAGCCAGGCGATCGGCATCGGGCAGTCGGCGAGCCGGTCTCGCCGGACCCAGGCCGTCAGGTACACGTCGGCGAGGGCGTCGTCGATCTCGTCTTGGGGTAGCTGTCGGGCCAGGTAGCGCCGTACCCGTGGGACGGTGTCGTGGTACGTGTCGGTCCACCACCGGTCGTCGCTCATCGGTTCCTCCTCGCCGTCTCGGTTCATATGTGTCCGGCACGGGTGCGTCCGTTTCACCTTGTTCAGTGTCCGGATACCCATGATTCGTCGCGGGAGGGTTTTGGGTTCCCGGGGGGACGAGGAAGATCGCGCGTCACATTCCGTCCTCTGCGGGCATTACAGGGGTAGGAGACACCGGCGAAGAGGTGTCGCGGAAGGAAGGAATGCAGGATGGGATCGAGTTTGCGGCGTCTGACATCGATCGGACTGACCGCGGCTGCGTTGGCGTTCTTCTCGACCGCGCCGGCCTGGGCGGGTTCCCCACCCGATGCTGCGGTGACGCCGGCTCCCTCGGTCGTCGAGCGCACCGCGCCCGCGGAACCGCTCGGGGGACCGGGGGTGCTCTCGAACGGCGCGGATTGTCAGGGATGCTACGCCTGGGCCTCGATCAACGAGTACAGCTCGTGGCCCGGCGTCAAGGTGCGAGCGAAGACACGGAACTACGCAAGCGAGATCATCGATCGTCAGGAAGCCCATCTCGCCTTGGTTGCCGGCAGCGCTTGCTACCAGGGTGACTACAAGTACACGGGCGGAACGGGCTACGAGTACAACCGGGAGGACGGCTCCCTCGTCGACTCGGGCTGGAAGTACGGCGGCCACGGCTGGTGGACGAACGCCAATGGCCATGAGTGGCTGGACGACGGCGCGACTTGGACCGTGTCGGGTGGTGCCGATGTCTGCCGGCAGTACTGATGGGCCCGCAGACGGCAGTCGTGTGGCGGCTGGTCGGCTTGAGCGTGGCGGCGGCCCTCCTCGCCGCGGCATGCCAGGCACCGACCCGTCCCGCGGCCACGGCGTCGTCGTCATCGTCGGTCCCGCCGTCGAGGGTCGCCTCTGTCGTCGTGGGGCAGGTGGCTCCTCCGACCGGGTTCCGCGGCGGTGTGCTCACTGGGATCGGCCTCACGTTCGATCCTGGTGAGGGCGTGGAGGACTGGGCGTGGAAGCTTCCCGCCGTCGCTCCCGAGCACGTGGCTGCCACGGTCCGGTTCACCACGGAACTGTTGAACCTGAACTGTGAGAGCTTCCCGGCGCGGCTCGCTTGCCCGGCTCCTGAGGACGCGGTGCTGCTCCATCGTCTGTCCGGGCTCTGGGATCTGGACCGTCGGGTGGTTTTCCAGGGTGTGGGAGGAACGTCCGGCCGGGTCGACATCTACCGCGCGGGACCGGGGCGTCAGGAAGACGACGTGGACTTCGCGCTCCCCGGAGCCGAGAGGGGGGCGCATTGTCTCGTGCTTGCCGCGTTCGAGGATGACGCTACGATCGTCGAAGGACAGTTCCCGGACCACTCGAACTCGGGATTGTGGCTGGTCTCCGTCGGTTCCGATGATCCGGATCGGTGTGGAGCCCCCGACTATGAGGGACGTTGGTGGCCGATGGACGAAGACGGGATCGTCCTCGGCGACTGTGCAGAGCCGTTCCTCACCGATCGACCCCGACAGTACGCGGCCGGCGTGGCAGCGGACACCGACGGGTTGTGGGCGGTGCTGCCGCGTTGTGGAACGCCGGGGACCTCCTTCGCGGTGTTCGCCGTCGATGGGGTCCTCCAAGGCGCCGGTGACACGTTGGCGCCGTTCCGGATCCCCGCCACCGATGCTCCCGGTGTCGTCGTTCCCGTCGACCGGTCCGACGGGTGGCTGCGCGTATTGGTCGCTGCCCGCCGCCCAGGCAACGACCACGGGCCTCGAGTGCTCAGGAGCCGACCCTGGCTGCCGAACGGTATGGCAGGACCATGACACGCTGTGTAGTTCGTCGCGGGACGGTTTCGGGTTCCCCGGGCCGGCGAGGAAGATCCCGTGTCACATTCCGCCGTCTGCGGGCATTACAGGGGTAGGAGACACCGGCGAAGAGGTGTCGCGGAAGCAATGCTCGATGGGATCGAGTTTGCGGCGTCTGACATCGACGGACTGACCGCGGCTGCATTGGTTCTCGCCATCGCTTCGCTGCCAGCTTCCGCCGGGATGGTGCTGGACGAGCTTGGTGTCGAAGATGCGGGAGGAGCGGCAGTGCAACCGGCGGGGGGGAGTGTCAGGAATACGGTGTATCTGCCTGTTGGCCTGTGATGCTGATCCGTCTGGGTTAGCGGAAAGGACAGGCAGTGACGGAAGTTACGAAGCCGGCGAGGACGCCGGAGGACAAGCAGCTCGCTGAGGAGCTCGTGGAGCGCGCCCGCGATGAGGGTGTGGATCTTGTTGGCCCCGGCGGGTTGCTGACGGGTCTCACGAAGAGCGTGCTCGAGGCCGGCCTGGAAGCGGAGATGACGGAGCATCTCGGCTACGACAAGCACGATCCGCAGGGTCGGGAGGCGGACCTGCGGGCACGGGAGCATCGCCTCGACCTGGTGTCCCGGCTCGCCCGGGGGAAGGCGGCAAGCCCGAAGGTGGGCCGCAACGAACGGTGCCCCTGCGGCTCCGGTCGCAAGTACGAACACTGCCACGGGCGGTGAGGGCCGACGGGCTCTGAGCCGTCTACGTGCCGCCCTTCTCCTCAAGGGCGGTGAGGAGTCGGGCGACGAAGGTGATGCAGGTGGTTTGGATGGTGGCGGCGTCGAGGATGCCGGTGAGGGCGCGGACGGCCATCCGGGTTCCAAGGCTGCGGGGTGTGCCGAACAGCGAGTCGAGCAGGGTGACGGCGATCCGGGTCACTTCGGCGCAGCGGGGGTCGTCGAGGAGCAGACAGACGTCCCGTCCGATGCCCTCGGGTGTCGTGGACATGAAGATGCGCAGGACGTCGCCGGCGTCCTTGTCGGTGAGCCGGTCCGGTTGTTCGCGTCGGTCGTCGATCTTGTGAACCTTGGCCACCAAGAGGGCGGCAGGGCCGGCGACGTCGACGACGATGCGTCGAGGGTCGGCGTCGTCGAGGGCCCGGATCTCGATGGGCGAGTGGTCCACGAGGGAGCCTTCGAGGCCGGTGGTCTTGCGGGCGGCACGCTTGCCGTGCTCGCCGCCGAGGCGAACCCCTCGGCGTCCTCCCGGCGGTGCGACCGCTGTGGGCACGATGAGGTCCACCGGGACGACCAGATCGTCGATGCGACCGGGGACGGTGATGTGGGCCTCCCAGATCCCGGGTTCGGGATGACCGGTGTCCTCGTTCTTGAGGCGGAGTCCGGCCTGACGCATGGCGGCTTCGAGACCCGGGCGGGCTGCGAGGAGGTGCGGGTCGATGGTGAGGTCGGCGTCGGTGGTGTGCGGCGGATAGCCGGGGAGCGGCACCGTACGCAAGTAGACGGCCTGGGCGCCGACGAGGACCAGCGCGTCGAGGTGATCCGTCAGGGCGTCGAGCACGTCGAGAAGGACGCTGCGGGCAGCCACGTACTCCGGGTCGAACGTCGTCATCGGTCGGGCAGCGGATTCGGGGAGCCGGCGAAGTCGTCGGCTCGCCACCGGCCCTCGTTGGCGCGCATCCACTCGACCAGGGCTTGGCCTTCGGCCGGCATTCTCCCGATGCCGGTGAGACAGTCCGCGGCGAGCTGGGCGGCCGAGACATAGGTCACCTCGTCGGCGTTCCAGGAGCGGGCGTAGGCGGCGGCGTCGTAGGGGCGGGCGAGGATGACGTTGGCGCCGACATCGGCGGGAAGGAGCCCAAGCGTCTCGGCGATCTCGGCAGGGTCGTCGGCGTAGATGACGGCGACCGCCGGGGCTGCCACCGGTGCAAGCAGGTTGGCGCCCAGGGATCCGGTGACCGCCCAGCGGGTTTCGAGTTGAGATGCCGCCAGCGCCGCAGGCAGGTCCCGGACGACGCCGGGGGCGATCCACGTCGAGGTGGCGTTGGCATCCAGCAGGCGGTAGGTGCTCGTGAGCTGGGTGAGCAGACCTGGCCAGTCCACCTCGGTCACCGGGCCCCGACGTTCCCGGAACGCCAGCCGTTCTTCTTCCAGGACTTTGAGAACGCGAGACGTGTAACCGGGGTCGGTGCCGACGGCGGCAGCCAGCACTCGGACACCGTAGGGGGGCCTCACCTCGATCATCGTCTTGAGCAGCGCCCACGCCTTGGGTCCCCGAAGGCTGGGGGAGGCCGGCTGCTTCGGTGCGGGGTTCTGCTCCGCTCCGTCGACGCGCACGACGAGACCGGGCTCGTCGAGGACCAGGTCGACGTTGCCCGTCGGGTCCATGAACCCGACCCCGAGTCGTCGAAGGACCCCGCGGGTGCGGCGGCTTCCCCAGGGTGCAACGACGAGCCCTTGCCCGTCAGGGTTCTCGCTCAGGTAGGACCGGAGCCGCGCCGCGACCTCGGCGGCGATCTTCGGAGTGATCTCCGGCTCGTACCCGACGATCAGCCGAGCCTCGCGCCCGCCTCCCGGCGCCTCGACGGTGATCGTCGCGTCGGGTCGCCACGCCCCACGTGGGGGACGAGGTTGCATCTCCACGTCGACCGACCACGACGACGGGAGCTGAGCGCGCAGCACCTCGAACGCCGACTCGATGATTCGCCGAGCCGAGGTGGCCTTGTTGCCTGTGCGGGCCGGAACTGTGCTCATGATGTCTACATCATACTGTTGTCCAGAATGAACAACAAGCGATTCTAGGCAACAGCGCCGGAGGCAACTCCTGGTCGATACCGCTGCTCTCGGAACTCCGACGCCTCTGGTTGGGCGCCTCGTGCGAGACTGATGAGGTGTTCACTGTGCATGCGACCAAGAAGCTGCTGAACCGAGTGCGCCGACCGATGATGCCTTCGGTGGTAGATCCGGACACGGCGCTGGGCAATTGGTACGCTAACGTCCTGTTCTGGCGGCCCCAGGTGGCGCTGCTGGTGAACGAACGGACGCTGTTCCCGGTGTTCATGCCGCTGCGGGGGCGACGCTCCTCGAGCGGTTCCCCGGTGCTCTCGGAGAGGTGCTTCACGCCCGTGGAGTCCGTGCCGACTTCGTGGCGGCCGAGATGGCGGCGATGTCCGAGGGCCGATACGCCAAGACGGCGAGCCGCAGCGTCCTCGGGTCGATGAACGAGTTCGTGTATCTCGCCGGAGCCTACCGAGACCGACGGGGAGCGGACGATCTGGTCGCTCTGTCACTGTGGTTGGCGCAGACGCCCTGCGGACCGCTGTACGGCAGCCACGTCACCCCCGAGGCTGCGCTGGGCGCCCTCATCGACGAGTGGGCGGGAGGGCGAAGCCATCGATCAGCACCGACGACGTGACGATGGCTGAAGGGCATGATCTCGGAGGAATGCCGGTCCATGCAGCCAGGGACCATCTCCGTGGCCCGAAGCCGCGAGCGAAGAGGCGCTCGCTGCGTGTCAGATCGCCGAACTCGGTAGCGAGGCTTGCCTCCGGTCTGCTCGGTCTGCTCGTGGTGCAGTTGCTGGTCGACCCATGTGAGGAGCCAACCGCCGGCGTCAGGCCGCGGCCAGGCCGCGGGAGGTCGAAAAACGACGGGAAATGACGAAAACGGACGAGCAGCGAGAACCGTTGCCAGCATTGAGTTTCCGCCGATTCAGTCTGCTCGGTGAAACCCCCCGTTTCGACCTCATAATCCGTCGGTCGCAGGTTCGAGTCCTGCCGGGCCCACCGTCGAGCAGTCCCGTCGGGGTCGTGGCTCTCGCCGGCGTCGAGAGCGTGGTCGGGGTCCGTGAGGGGTCCTGGGCCGCGGCCCGAACCGTTTGCAGGGGGCGCCGCGTCCGGGTACGCTAGATTGGACGAAGTCCAAGGAACACGTTCGAGGAACAGAGGGAAGGGGAGCAGCGATGAGCAGCGCCGACGAGCACAGGGCCCCCGGGGCGACGTGCCCCGTGATGCACAACCCGCACACCGCCACCGGGTCGATGGCGAACCTGCATTGGTGGCCGAACCAGCTCAACCTCAGGCCGCTCACGAAGAACTCGCCACGGATCGATCCCACGGGAGGCGAGTTCGACTACAAGGCGGCCTTCGAGAGCCTCGACCTCGAGGCGGTCAAGCAGGACCTCGCCGAGCTCATGACCGATTCCCAGGACTGGTGGCCGGCGGACTACGGCAACTACGGGCCGTTGTTCATCCGCATGGCGTGGCACGCCGCGGGCACCTACCGCATCCACGACGGTCGCGGTGGAGCCAACTCGGGCAACCAGCGGTTCGCTCCCCTCAACAGCTGGCCCGACAACGCCAACCTCGACAAGGCGCGACGCCTGCTGTGGCCGATCAAGAAGAAGTACGGGCGGAACATCTCGTGGGCGGACCTCCTGATCCTCGCCGGCAACGTCGCTCTCGAGACGATGGGTCTCGAGACCTTCGGGTTCGGCGGCGGTCGCGTCGACATCTGGGAACCCGAGGAGGACACGTTCTGGGGACCCGAGGACGTCTGGCTGGGTGACGAGCGCCACGCCGACGACGGCCACCTCTTCGACCCCTTCGCCGCCACCCAGATGGGTCTCATCTACGTGAACCCGGAGGGACCCAACGGCAGCCCCGACTACCTCGCTTCCGCCCACGACATCCGGGAGACGTTCAGCCGGATGGGGATGACCGACGAGGAGACCGTGGCGTTGATCGCCGGCGGCCACACCTTCGGCAAGACCCACGGCGCGGCACCCGCCGACCTGTACCTCGGACCGGAGCCGGAAGGAGCGCCCATCGAGGAGCAGGGCCTCGGTTGGAAGAACCGCTTCGGCACGGGCAAGGGCGCCGACACGATCACGTCGGGGCTGGAAGGCGCCTGGACCAAGACCCCGGTCCAGTGGGACATGAACTTCCTCGAGAACCTGTTCGAGTACGACTGGGAGCTCGTCGAGAGCCCTGCGGGCGCCAAGCAGTGGCGCCCGACGGACCGGGCGGCCGACGACACGGTCCCCGATGCCCACGACCCGACCAAGCGGCACGCGCCGATCATGCTCACGACGGACCTGGCGCTGCGCTACGACCCGATCTACGAACCGATCGCCCGCCGGTTCTACGAGCATCCCGACGAGTTCGCCGATGCCTTCGCTCGGGCATGGTTCAAGCTCACCCATCGCGACATGGGACCGATCTCGCGCTACCTCGGACCCGAGGTGCCCGACGAGGCCCTGATCTGGCAGGACCCGGTCCCTCCGGTCGACCACGAGCTCGTCGATGCGGACGACATCGCCGCGCTCAAGGAGCAGATCCTCGCCTCGGGGCTGTCCATCGACCGGCTGGTGAAGACCGCGTGGGCATCGGCATCGACCTTCCGCGACTCGGACATGCGCGGCGGCGCCAACGGTGCCCGCATCCGGCTCGAGCCGCAGAGGAGCTGGGAGGTCAACGACCCCGCCGAGCTCGCCGGCACCCTCGAGACGCTCGAGGGGATCCAGCGAGCCTTCAACGGGTCCCAGACCGGGAACAAGAAGGTGTCGATGGCGGACCTCATCGTCCTCGCCGGATGCGCCGCGGTCGAGAAGGCCGCCAAGGACGCCGGCTACGACGTCGAGGTTCCGTTCGCCCCGGGGCGGACCGACGCCACCCAGGAGATGACCGACGTGGACGCGTTCGCGGTGCTCGAGCCGATCGCCGACGGGTTCCGCAACTACCAGCGGCGCGGCGACAAGCGGCGGCCCGAGCAGCTCCTGATCGACCGGGCGAGCCTGCTGTCGCTGACCCCGCCGGAGATGACCGTCCTCATCGGCGGCCTGCGTGCCCTCGGGGCGAACGCCGGCGGATCGTCGCACGGCGTCCTGACGGACCGCCCGGGGGTGCTGACGAACGACTTCTTCGTCAACCTGCTCGATATGGGGACCGAATGGACGACCTCGACCGTCGAGCACGTCTACGACGGTGTCGACCGGAGCACGGGCGACGTCAAGTGGACCGCCACCGCGGTCGACCTCGCCTTCGGCTGGAACTCCCAGCTGCGGGCCGTCTCGGAGTACTACGCCTCGGAGGACGCGGGCGAGACGTTCGTGCGTGATTTCGTGAAGGCATGGGACAAGGTCATGAACCTGGATCGGTTCGATCTGGCCTGAGCGTCACGACGGCGAGGGTCGCGCGCGTGCGCGACCCTCGCCGATCGTGCCCGAGGCGCCCTGGAGCTCGACCACGGGAGCGACCGCCGTCGCGGTGAGAGCGCCGGCGACACCGAGGAGAACCGCCCCGATCCAGCGCCACCCGGTCGGGAAGATCGACGACACGAACAGGTAGTCCTGCGTTGCCGCCCAGGCGGGAATCGCCGCCGCGACCCCCGCCGCGCCGGCCAGGAGGAGGCGGCGCGCCCGGTGGCGGCGTATCAGGGGGCGAAGACGTCGACGCCCGGTGTGGAGCCCCCACACGATCCGGCCCACCTGTCCGACCGTCATCGCGGTGACGAGGCCGAGAGCCATCCACAGCCATGCCTGCGCCCGGGCGATCACCGAGAAGCCGACCGTCCCCAGCCCGTTCCACGCCGCCCACCGGTCCACGACCCCGGCGATCAACGGCCAGCTCCTCTGGCTGTTGGCCACCACGACGATCCCGTCGCCGGTTCCGGGTACGAGATGGAAGTCCGTCATCCACCCGTTGCCCTGCCCGCCGTGCCACACGACGGTGTCGCCGGACGGTGATTCTTCGATGAAGTGCCCGAGGCCGTAGGCCGGGGAGACCAGTCGGAAGAGGCCTCCGATCTCCGTGGACGGCGAATGGAGGGCCACGATGCTCTCTCGTCCAAGGACCCGGGAGCCGGGGGCGGCGGGTCCGGTCGTGCCGGCGGCCACGAAACGGGCGAGGTCGTCGACGGTCGTGAACAAGCCACCCGATGCGGCGGCGGGATAGACGTACGGGGCGATGGGGTTGCCATCGAGGTCGTAGCCCGTCGGAAGAGATCCGGTGAATGCGTCGTTCCACACGAAGCTCGAGCGCTCCATGCCCAGTGGACCGAGGACGTGGTGTTGCATGTACGTCGCGAACGGCTCTCCGGAGGATTCCTCGACGACGACCTCGAGGAGATCGAAGCCGACGTTCGAGTACGAGAAGGACCCGCCGGGTTCCCCAACGACGCGCACCTGGCTCGACAGGTTCTCCCGAAGAGAGGGCATGTCTGCCCCCGGCGGGTAGTGGATCCCGATGGCCCCCAGGGGGAGTCCCGCGGTGTGCGAGAGCAGCTCCCGGATCGTGATGTCGTCGATCGGTCCGGCTCCCGGCGGGGGCCGCCATCCACCCAGATGGTCGGACACCCGGTCCTCGAGCCCGAGGCGTCCCTCCTCGACCAGGCGGAGGACCCCCCATGCCGTCACGGACTTGGAGATGGACTCGGCTCGGACCACATCGCCGGTCGTGATCGGCCGGCCGGTGGCGATGTCGGCCATCCCGTAGGCGTCCGACCAGACGACGTCACCTCCGTCGACGAGCGCCACGACGATCCCCGGCACGTCGTATGTCTCCATCATGCGGGGGATCTCCGCGTCGAGGGTCGCAGTGAACGCGTCGAGATCGCCGTCGGCGTCGGCCGCTGCTGGTCCGGATGCGACCATCAACGCAACGACGATCAACCAGCACGGCCCAGGTACCGAGCGGAACACCGATGCCCGGCGGCCCGCCCGGTTTCTGACGGAAGTGCGATCGAGCATGAGCACCGCGAGATCGAACTGATGGTCGCGCCGGCGCCGGCGCCGGGAAAGGGTCCATGGCCCTGTCTGTCGTGGCCCTTCGGCCCTAGCGGGACCCTCGGTGGCGCGCCACGATCGGTGATGACCCTCGCGACGGTCGTCGGGTGGCCGGTCGCTGGATCCCTGCCCGACGGTCGTTGGTTCCAGAGAGGAGCGACGATGTCCAACCGCCTCCGCTGGGGGATCGGTGCCCTGCTCGTCCTGCACGGCGCGATCCACCTGCTCGGGTTCCTGTCCACCTTCGATCTTGCCCGGTTCGAGCAGCTCGGCGCCCCGACGCTCCTGCCGTCCGGGCTGGAACCGGGTGATCCTCTGCTGTTGGCGTTCGGCCTGGTGTGGCTCGTCGCGTTCCTGGCGTTCGTGATCGCCGGCGCAGGTGTGGTCACCCAAGCCTCGTGGGCGTGGACGGTGACCGGGATCGCGGCCGGGATCTCGCTGGCCGCGACGGTCGTGTGGTGGCGCGACGCGTGGATCGGGGCGGCGGTCAGCGCCGTCGTGCTGGTCGTCGCCGTGGTCGTTCATCGTCGTGGCGACGCGACGCTCGACCGCGGGCATCGAGCCGGAGCGATGGAGGGTTCCAGGTGATCGGCACGATCGATCGGGACGCCGCGTGGCGGGAACTCGTACGACCCGACCGGACCCCGCCGATCCACACCGGTGAGGTGCCGTCGGGTCTGCCCGGCGCCGCGGAGCGGCTGCTGGGGAGGGTCCTCGGCGCCGGGGCGTCCCTGTCGCCTGTCGTGCTTCTCGAGATGGAGGGCGAGATCAAGCTCAAGGGCTGGATGCCGTTCCGGGCTCGGCAGGTCCTTCGGGCCGGCGAGGGGTTCGTGTGGGAGGCGGCGGTCGGGAAGCTCCCGGTGCGGTTCCGCGGGGGAGACGCCCTGTGGAGAGGACGGGGATCGCTGGACTTCCGGTTGTGGGGGATCGTCCCCGTCGCCCGAGCGGCGGGACCCGACGTGGACCGCAGCGCGGCGGGTCGACTCGCCGCCGAGACCGTCGCTTGGCTGCCCCAGGCGCTGTTGCCGTCGGCGGGTTGCCGCTGGCAGGAGGGCGACGACGCGTCGGCGACCGCGTCGATCCCGGTCGGTACCGACGCTCTCGACGTGACGGTGACGGTCGACGATGAGGGCCTCCTCACGGAGCTGGTCACCCGGCGGTGGGGAGACCCCGACTCGACCGGTGTCCACCGAGCGTTGCCCTTCCGTGACCCCGTCGACGCCTACCTCGACATCGACGGGGTCACGATCGCCGCCTCCGGCCGGGTGGGTTGGTGGTGGGGGAGCGACCGGCAAGCGGACGGTGAGTTCTTCCGGTACCGCATCACCGACGGGCGGTTCCCCGGTTGACGCAGTCGATCATCTCACGTGGAGGGCCTCGACGACGAGCCGGGTGATGGTCCTGGCCGTCTCGTCGGTCCATGTCGGAACGACCAGATAGCGAACCCGCTTCCCCGTCCCTTCGAGGCGGCCGTCCGAGAGCAGATGGCCGTGTTCGAAGCCGACCCGTACGTGGTCGGCATCGGGGAAGATCGCGCAGACGTAGCCGGCGGCGGGGTCGTGGAATCCGAGCCCGTGCCAGCCGAGGTAGACCCGCTCGGTCGCATCGGGCATCGCGTCGAGGATCGCTTCTCGACATCGCAACGTCAGGTCGACCACGTGGGGGTCGTGGTCGACGAGGAGGCGGTCGAGCTTCGGGGGTGGGTCGGGGACCGGGCTCCTCACGTTCCCCCTCCGGTGGCGGCGATCCATCGATCGAGGATCGACGCCGCATCGTTCCCGAGCTGGGAGACGACGACCTGCTGGACCTCGTCCCAGAGGTCTTCGGCCTCGCCCAGGAGCTCCTTCCCGCGGTCGGTCAACGTGAGCAGCTTGCCGCGGCCGGTCGCCGGCGGTCGCTCCGCGAGCCATCCGTTGTCGACCATGGCGCGGAGGTTCCGGCTGATCGTCGAGCGGTCGGCGTCCACGATGTGGGCGATCTCGACCGGTCTGATGGGTTCACCCAGTTCGACGATTCCGAGGATCTCGAGTTGCGCCATGGACATCCCCAGGGGGGACAGCGCGGCGTCGTAGCGCCGGGTCAGGACGCGGCTGAGGTGCCGGACCCGCCGTCCGATGCACTCGTCACGAAGGCGCATGGACGTGGTGGGAGACATGCCGAACATGGTAGTGTGTTGTAGATACAACATACATCATCTGGTGACCCGAACCCAAGGAGGCTGCATGACCTCTCCCGCCTACCGCACCCGAGGGCCGTTTCCGCGGTCCGCCGACAACCGACCGGGAACGACGTCGTGACCGGCGGCGCGTTCGAGATCGACCGCCGGCTCTATCCCTTCTCGAGCAGGTTCATGGAGCTGTCCGACGGGACCGCGATCCACTACGTCGACGAGGGGACCGGGTCGCCGACGTTCCTGTTCCTCCATGGCAACCCGACGTGGTCGTTCCTCTATCGGGACCTCATCGCGGGTCTCGCGTCGGACCATCGCTGCATCGCCATGGACTATCCCGGGTTCGGGCTATCGGAGCCATCTGGCGGGTTCGACTTCACCGCCGCCAGCCAGGCGCGGTCGGTCGCCGAGTTCGTCGAGCGGCTCGGGCTGGCCGACATCGTGCTGGTCATGCAGGACTGGGGAGGTCCGATCGGCTTCTCGCTCGCAGCCGACCGCCCGTCCCTCATCGACGGCGTCGTGGTGGGCAACACCTGGGCGTGGCCGCTCGCCGGGGACCGGCGCCTGGAGCTGTTCAGCCGGATCATGGGTGGGCCGATCGGCCGTACCGCCGCCCGCACGTTCAACGGCGTGTGGCGGTTCTTCATGTTGCGAGGCTTCGCCCATCGACCGGCGGCCGACGTCATGGCCATGTACGCGGCCCCCTTCCGCTCCGGTCGGCGCATCCAGACCTCGATCTTCCCGCGGGAGTTGATCGCCGCGGTCGATCTCGAGCGGAAGGCCGAACGCGGGCTCCGCGCCGTGCAGAACCGTCCTGCGCTGCTGCTGTGGGGGTCCCGCGACTTCGGGTTCCGGGACGCCGAACGGAAGCGGTTCGAAGGGGCCCTCCCGGATCACCGGACGGTCCTCCTCGACGCGGGACACTTCTGGCCCGAGGACCAGCCGGACGTGGCGGTCCGGTCGATCCGGCAGTGGCTGGCCGATCGTGCGGCCGCTCCCGAGCCCTCACCGGTGCCGGACGACGTCGAGCCCTGATCGCCACCCGAACGGCCGACGGGTAGATTCGGGCGCATGGACGATGCGGTCCGGATCGAGGTGCACGACCGCGCCGCCTGGCGGGAGTGGCTCACCGAGCACCACGCCACCGTCCCGGCGGTATGGTTGGTGTACCGCAAAGGTGCTCCCGACCGTTCGCTCACCTACGACGAGTCGATCGAAGAAGCCCTGTGCTTCGGGTGGGTGGACGGGCTCGTCCGAGGGATCGACGACGACCGCTACATGCGTCGGTTCACCCCGCGACGGCCCAAGAGCAAGTGGTCGGCGTCGAACAAGGAGCGCGTCGCTCGTCTCATCGAGCGCGGAGCGATGGCGCCGCCGGGATCGCGGGTGGTGGAGGCGGCCAAGGCCGACGGATCGTGGGACCTGATCCCCGACGCCGAGAGGCAGTGGTCGATGCCTGACGAGCTGGAGGAGGCGCTGGCCGGCGATCCCGAGGCGAGCGAAGTGTTCCGTTCCCTCAGCGACTCCCACCGACGTGCGTACGTGCGATGGGTGGCTTCGGCCAAACGAGAGGCGACCCGCCGTCGGCGCGCGACGAAGGCGCTCGACATGCTCAGGCGCGGCGACCGACCGTCCTGACCCTCGGGACGACATCATCGCCATACCGTCGCTCCTGGCCCGTTGCGCACCCCCGGTTGGTTGGTAGCCTGCAACGGCAGCAGGAGGTACCCGTGGCATCTGCGAACACCGACATGGAACGGAGAGCGGCCGAGCGACGGCGCCGTCGTCGGTTCGTGGTTCGGGAGCGCCGCAGCGGCTTCGACCGGCGCGGGCCGGGCTCCTCGGCGATCGGCGGTGCCTTCGACCGGATGCTCCGGGCCATGGCCGACAACGACCGGATCCTCCTCCTCGTCCTGGCTCATCTGGCCGTCCTCAACGTGCTGGACCTGCTGTTCACCCGGCGGGCGCTGGGGCTCGGAGCGGTCGAAGCCAACCCCATCATGGCCGTGCTCTTCGCCGCCGGGCCCGCAGTGGCCGCACTGATGAAGCTCGAGATGGTCATCATCGGCGGCTTCGTGCTGTGGAAGCTCCGCCGCTACCGCCGGGCGCTCCAGTTCGCCACCTTCGCCACCGCCGGGTACGCGGCGCTCTTCGGCTACCACCTGTTCCTCGTGGCCCGGTTCGGGTGACCGCGATGGCCCGGCGGCCCCGCAACCCCATGCCCGACGACGTCCTCGAGCTCCTCGAACGCCGGCGCCTCCTCTCCGCCTACGAGGAGCGCCCCGCCTACCAGCGCAACGACTACCTCGGATGGATCGGGAGGGCGAAGCGCCCCGAGACCCGGGCCAAACGGATCGGCCAGATGCTCGACGAGCTCGAACGCGGCGGGATCTACATGGGCATGCCCCATCCGCCGAGCGCCAAGGCCTGATCGGTTCGTCCTGCCGGCCGAGGTCAGCTGCGGGCGCGGCGCCTCGATGCACGCTTGCGCCGGGCGCTGACCCGCTGGTCGATGTACAGGCCGATCACCGCCACGCCGCTCAACAGGTAGAACACCGTGAAGAGCTTGGCCAGGTCCGTCGTCGGAGACAGATCCCCGAACCCGACGGTGGTCACCGCGACGGTCGAGAAGTACAGCGAGTCGATCCAGCTCCACCCTTCGAGGAAGTGATAGGCGACGGTTCCCACCGTCAGTACCCCCACGGCCAGGCCGGCGACGAGGCGGCCACCGGCCTGCTCCCACACCCGCTCCGCGGCGATGCGCTCGGCCAGCAGGCGTTTCGCCATCTCGCGATCGACGCTGTCTCCGTCGGTGTCGCCGTCGCCGGCACGTCGCGGCGCGTCACCCATGTCGCGTACCTCCTCGTCGGATCCGACCGTCGGGACACACGGTACCGGTACGGCCCTACCAGCTGGTGCCATGGACGCCGCTGGTAACCTCCCCGGCAGCGCCGGCGAGGACGGGCGATGAAGCGACGACGCAAGCAACTCGAACGGATCGCGGTGCGGGTCGCCGACTGGTACAACCCGCTCTTGGGCGGTGCCTCCGGACCGCTGAGCGCCCGCGCCACCTTCGCCTCCCTGGCCCCGTCGCTCATGCCCCGCGCCACCGTCCACCAAGGCATCGCCAGCGGCATGTCCGTCCTCGCCGCCGAAGCCGTCGGCGAGACGGTCGATGGCCTCGTTCGGACCGTCGTGCCCGCATCCGCACCGTTCCCGCTCCGGCTCGCCGTCCGAGCCGCGGTGCTCGCCGGGGGCGTGGCCGTCAGCCGCATCCCCGAGACCGACGACGAACCCACCCCGAAGGCGGCATTGCGCAGCGCAGGCGACCTCGCCGCGGCCGGAGCGATCGGCGGGATCATCAGCGAGTCGGTGATGGAACTCAGACGGAGGTATCCCGCCGGCTCCCCGATCCGTCCGATGATCACCGGACTGGGGATGTTCGCCGGAGCGCTCTACTACGCCAACCGGCTCCTCGCCCAGCGTCAGGCCGTCGTCAAGCGATGGACCGAGGACGATGCCCGAGCGACGATGCCGGGGTCGTTCGCCGTCGGCGCCGGCGTCGCCTGGACCGGCCGGGGACTGGCCAAGGCCTTCACCGCGTCGCGACGCGGCCTGGCGTCGTACTTCGGCAACGGCGACCCCATCAAGGCCACCTTCGGGCGGGCCCTCAACTCCGCGCTGTGGGCAGCCGGAGGCGCCGCCGCGTACACCGCCGGCGTCGGCTACATCGCGCGGAGCAACGAGGTCGTCGAGCCGGCCTATTCGACCCTGCCGACCAACCCGCACGTGTCGGGCGGTCCGTCCAGCATCTCGCCCTTCGAAGAACTCGGGTTGCAAGGACGCCGGTTCGTCAGCGACGTCATCACCCCCGACGAGATCGAGGCCACGCTCGGTGAGCCGGCCGTCGCTCACCCGATCCGGGCCTACGTCGGGGTCAACAGCGAACCGCTCTATCCGTCGGGTCGCTCCGAAATGATGCTCCAGGAGCTCGACGCCCTCGGCGCATGGGACCGCAGCTTCCTGCTGTTGATCTCGCCGACCGGGACCGGATGGGTCGATCAGACGATGATCGAGGCCGCCGAGATCCTCGCCAGGGGCGACATCGCCAGCGCCTGTGTGCAGTACGGCCGAGGACCGTCGTTCCTCGAGGTGCAGAAGGTGGCCCTCGGTCGAGCCCAGTTCCGCGGTCTGCTGTGGGGTGTCAGACAGCGGCTGCTGGGGATGCCCGAAGAGGATCGTCCCACCGTGCTCGTCTTCGGCGAGAGCCTCGGGGCATGGTCGTCGTCCGACGTCGTCATGCATCAGGGCATCGCAGGGTTCGACCACTACGGCATCGACCGGGCCCTCTGGTTCGGTCTCCCGGGGTTCGCGAAGTGGTCCAAGACCGGCATGCGACAGGGGGCATCCGAACTGGTGCCGCCCGGGACGGTCGCCGCGTTCGATCACTACGAGCAGTTCACCCAGCTCTCCGCCGACGACCAGGACCGCCTGCGAGCGATCGTCGTCGATCACGACAACGACCCCATCGCCCAGATCTCGCTGCGGTGGGCGGTCAAGCAGCCGCCGTGGCTCCGCGACGGCGAACGAGGCAGGAACGTCCCCGAAGGCATGGATTGGGTCCCGCTGATCACGTTCGTGCAGCTCGGCGTCGACGCGATGAACGCCATGAAGAGCATCCCGGGCGACTTCAAGTCCTTCGGTCACGACTACCGCGCCGACACCCCCGAGTTCGTGCGCGCCGCGTTCCGGCTCCCCGCCGTCACCCCCGAACAGATGGCCGCCGTCTTCGAGACGTTGCGGCGTATCGAACTGGAACGTGCCGATCGGATCGCCGAGTCGAAGAAGATCCTCAAGGAACGGCGGGAGGCCACGGCACGCACGCGGCGTCGCCTGCCGTGGCAGAGCCGACCCACCGCGATCCAGTAGGCCCCGTCGGACTTCGGGCCGTTCGGCCCTGCGCCCGGTGGGGCCGGCGCGCCATCATCGATCCATGCACACGATCCTGCGGCCGTCCCGCTGGCACGGGAACCAGGCGGTCGCCGACGCCATCCGCGAGATCGTCTTCGGCGCCGAGGACGGAACGGTTCAGAACATGGCGCTCATCGCGGGGATGGTCGGAGCCGGGCTGTCGAACCATGTGATCGTCATCGCCGGGCTCGTCAACGCCATCGCCGGGGTGCTGTCGATGTCGATGGGGACCTACCTGTCGTCCAAGGCCGAACGCGACGCCCGACTGGCGACCGCCGACGGTCCCACCGTCGACCCCCGAACGTTCTCGCCAGGTCGCGACGCCGTCGTGATGGCCGCCGCCTACGCCGTCGGGGCGCTCATCCCGATCACCCCGTTCGCCGTGGGGTTCGTCGACCCGCATCGGGCCATGCAGGTCGCCGTCGTCGCCACGGGGCTGGCGTTGTTCGCCATCGGCGCGGGCAAGGCGATCGTCAGCGGCCAAAGGATCGTCCCGTCGGGTCTCGAGATGCTCCTCCTGGCCGCCGGGGCAGGTTTCGCCGGGTACCTGCTGGGCGTCGTCGCCGGCGCCGTCTTCGGGATCGAGGCCTGAGGTCGACCACCGGGAGAGTCGGGCACGCGGTCGACGCGGAACGACCGCCGGTGGCTCACTGCTCCCGGATCTCGACGGTGACCGGTCGCGGCCCCGCCTTCGCGAACTCCAGCGTGAGGTCGACGACCGTGCCGGGAGCGATCTCGGTGGTCTTGTCGATGCACATCACATGCATCCCGCCGGGGGCGAGCTCGACGGTTCCGCCGGCAGGGATGTCGATCTGGTCGAGACGCTGCATCTTCATCGTTTGGTTCTCCATGATCGTCGTGTGGAGCTCGACCGCGCCGCAGGCATCGGTGGAGGCCGCCACGAGCGCATCGTCTTCGGCGCCGCCGACGATCGTCATGTAGAACGCGGCGTTGGTGGCGACCCGAGGCGATGGCCTGCCCCAAGCATCGCGGATCTCGACCGATCCACTCGGGGCCGAGCATGCCGCGAGGACCACGGCGAGTGAAACGAGGGTGATCGACAGTGTTCGACGCATCAGTGCTCCAGTAGGTACTCGATGTCGGCGGCGATCTCCTCGGAGGTGCCCTCGAACGGCAAGACGACCTTCAGGTAGCCCTCCCGATCCACGAGCATCAACGTGGCCGTGTGGTTCACCAGGTAGCCGGTGGCCGCCGATCCTTGCTCTGTCTCGTAGTAGACGCCATAGACGGTCGCGACACGGTCGATCACGTCAGGAGGGCCGGTCACGCCGATGAACCGGGGATCGAAGTGGCGAACGTACTCGCTGACCTTCTCGGGCGTGTCACGCTCGGGATCGACCGACACCATCACCACGTTCACCTCGTCCGCTCGCTCGCCGAGCTGGTCCATCGCCCGGGCGAGCTTGGCCAGGGTCGTCGGGCAGACGTCGGGACAGAAGGTGTAGCCGAAGTACAGGACGACGACCTCGCCTTCGAAGTCCGACAGCGACACCGGTCCGTCCCCGGACTCGAGGCTGACCCGCGGGGCCTTCTCGCTGGACTGGATCACGCTCCCGTGGAACACGTAGGGTCGGAATCTGGGCATGATCACCTTGACGGCCAGGCCCGCCACCGCGGCGATCACCGCCAGGGTGATGCCGATGCTCAGGAGGCGTCGCGGCCTCGACCTTCTGTTGTCTCGAGTGGGTTGCTCGGTCACGGTCTCGGTATGCATCGGTCCTTCCTCAGGGGTAGCAGAGGAACAGGTGGGCGGCCTCGTAGGCGACGGCTGCGGCGCCATGCGCATTGCGGATCTCGTCGGCGAGGACGTCGAGGTGCCGTACGATCCGGTCGGCATCCGACGTCTGGGTTTGGTAGCGATACTCGCCCCGAACCACGCCCCATCCATCGACCAGGACGAGGGCCGGGTCGAAGGAGAAGGTGCCATCGTCCTGCTTCTCGAACCACGTCTTGAACCCGGCTCTCACGACATTGTCGACGTGCCCGGGTCGAGCAGTCGCCAGTACCCAGCGGTCGCCATCGGCGCCGATCGTTCTCGCGTAGGACCGGAGCCGCTCGGGGGTGTCGGTGTCGGGGTCGAACGAGATCGTCACGAAACGGATCTCGGTGTCGGGACCCATCTCGATCTCGTCGAGCCGGTCGATGATCTCTCGGACCGTCGCATTGAGACGATCACACGCAGATCCGCATTGCGAGTAGCCGAAGGTGTAGACCGTGACGCTCCCGCGAAGATCCTCCGAGGTGAGGGAGTCGCCGTTCTGGTCGACCAGGGAGAACCCGGGAGCGAGGCGGATCCTCGGCAGCACCTGGATGGGCTCGAACACCACGAACGCGAGGGTCGCGAGGAGGATCGCGGCGACGGGGATCACGGTACCGAGGATCGCTTTCCTGTTCATAGGGCGGACCTGCCGATCGGAGATCTCGTGGGCTCGGGGCACGGTATCCTCGCGTCATGATGCCTTGGCGGTCGCGTTCCCCTAGGGCCAATGGTCCTCATCGTCGCCGGAGTCCGCTGGTGGGTCTGCTCGCGGTCGTTGCGCTGGTCGTCGCTGCATGCGCCGCTCTGCCTCCGCAGCGCACCGATACCGGCGGCGCGCTCGCCGAGTCGTACCTCCTCAACGGCGTGGGACCCGGCGGCGTCGAGTACTCGGGCATCCTCGAGGTTTCTGCGACCGACTCGCCGTCGCGCTTCGATCTGCAGTGGATCGTCACCGGGGCGGTGCTCGAAGGCTCCGGAGTCCTCGAGGGCGACCAACTCGAGGCGGAGTGGTACACCGTCGAGGACCCGACGGAAGGCCCCCGCGGCGTGGTCGTCTACACGGTCATGCCCGACGGTGAGCTGCAAGGAGCCCGCACCGTCGCCGGATCCGATGGGGTGTTCACCGAGACGGCGGTTCCGGTCAAGTGACGTGATCATCATCGACGGGCCGGTCATTCGAGGGTGAGGAGGAAGGCGACGAGATCGTCGATCTCCTGATCGGTGAGCAGTTCATCGAAGTTCTTCAACATCGCGTCGGGGAAGCCTTCCACGACGTAGGCGCTCGGATCGACGATCGACTGGCGCAGGTACTCCTTCGCCGACATCCCCGGTACGCGGTCCGCTGCTCGGGTCGCGACCCCGTCGAGGGACGGACCGACGACCACCTTCCCGGGCACGAGCGAGTGGCACACCCGGCAGCCCGAATTGTGGCCGAGGGTCGTCTCGAAGAACAGCGACTTGCCGACATCGGCCCGGGAGCCGGTCCGGCTGTCGCTGTACGACAGTGCGAACACCTCGCCGCCGTCGAGTCCGACGGTGCCGTCGAACAGCAGCCACGGCCGGGTCTGCTCCTGGCGGTCGAACAGCTCCACTCGGACCGTGTGCTGACCGGGGGTCAGCTCGATCTGCTCGTACGCCAGTGAATGGGGGGCACCGTCGACCTCGGCGGGAGGGTAGGTCTCGTCCAGCACCACGGCGCCGTCGGCTTGAACGATCAAGCGGCTCGCCGTGCCCGCGGCGAGGTCGACCGGGAACCCGAAGCCCTCGATGGGAGCCCCGCCCCGATGGTCCAAGGCGACCGTGACGAACGCTGCGTCCGTTGGTCGGGCGGTGAACGGCAACTGCGACGCGACGATCGACAGCACGGTGGCCAGGGCGACGAGCATCGCCACTCGGGCGAGTCTCGAAGGAGCCGGCCGGTCACATGGATCGGCGACGGGTTGAGATCCCGGATGGTCGAGCGAGAACGTGAACTCGGTCGGTGCGACCCAGTCCGAGAACACCCGACCGAGGTATGGCTTCTTCAGCCGCGGGACCCGGGTGCGGTCGATGCGGGCTTGCATCCACGTGTTGCCCTCGCGGTTGGCGCAGTCCGCCGGAGGGCAGCCGAGGACCTGGACGTCGCCGGCGCCGGCATCGAGGGCGGTGCCGATGAGATCCGGATGCACCATCCCGAGGCACGTCACCGGGATGACGTGAACCGGATGATCCGCGTCTTCGACGGATTCGCCGATGAGCGTCCCGCCGGAGAACACTGCGTGCCGTTCGCAGGTGTACACGATCCGAGGGGAAGAGCCGGTTGCGGCGAGTCGGCGGGTCTCGTCCCATAGCTCTTCGGCGGGGACCGGACCCAAGGTGAGCGCCTCGACCGGGCAGCTCCCGATGCAGATCCCGCAAGAGACGCATCGATCATCGACGAGCGCAGCGAGTTGGCGATGGGGGCCGTTGTCGGTCGGGATCATCTCGAGGGCGCCGTAGGGACAGTCGGCTACGCACAGGGTGCACCCGGTGCACCGCTCGGGGTCGACGACGATCGGCTCGAGCGGGGGACGCCGCAGTGCCCACGGAAGCGCCGTCAACAGTCCCGCGACGACGACGAAGCCACCCCACACGAGCCCCGGTGGGAGACCCAGCCCGGGGGGCAGCAGGAACAGGTAGAACGGATCGAGCGGGATGGTGCCTGCGACGTGGCCCGGGTCGACCGGCGGCAGGATCCCGACCGGCCACAGGAGGGCCACCACGACGATCGCCCCTCCGATCGTCATCATCCAGTACCTCGGGGGGAACACGAGCGGTCGGTTCAGCCTCTTCAGGTGGTAGTACAACAAGACGCCCACGCCGATCGATACGCCGGCATGGATGAAGAACAACAGCAGGATGAACGGCCATCCCGTCTTGGCGACCGGGGTCAGCACGTTGTCGAGCAGGAAGTCGAGGCCGGCGGCGGAGCCGCCGATCGTGCGGGTCAGCAGGTCGTTGAGGGCTTGGGATCGACGGTCCCAGAGCAGCCAATAGCCGGTGACGCCGATCACCCAGACGAACACCATCATGACCACCCCGGTGGTCCAGGCCAGCCAGCGGGGCCCTCGGAAGCGGTCCTGGAACACCATGCGCCAGCCGTGGAGGAGGGAGGTGACGACCAGGGCCTGGGAGGCGTACCGGTGGACCGCCCGGATCACCCGTCCGACGAAGTTGGCTTCGAGACGGCTGATCGCGTCGTACGACGCAGAGAACCCGTACTGGAAGAAGAACGTGACGTAGATGCCGGTCGCCACCACGATCGCGAACAGGAACACCGAGATCGTTCCGGTGTGGTAGAGGGGATTGAGGCGGGGAGTGCCGACGGCCTTCCCGATCGGGCGCTCGACTCGCAGTGTCGCCCGCTCCAGTCGGATCAGGGCCCTCCGCACCCGGTTGCTGGTGCGGAGGGCCCAATCGACCGACGGGCCGACGAGCTCGCGCGGACGCTTCCGATCCAACCTACGGAGCGATCCGCGGCGACGTCGCCGACATCCCGAAGATCTGGTCGATGAGCTGCGGTCCATAGGCCAGCAGGACCAGAACGGCGGTGCCGACCAGCCATGGCTTCCAGCTGTCGAGCCAGACCGGCGTTCGTTGCGGATCCTCGATCGACTCCGCGACGGGAACGTCCACGAACTCGCCTTCGGGGAGTTCCTTCTTGCGGAAGGCCGTCACGGCGACGACCACGATGGTCGCCATGATGCCGATCCACATCAGCGATCCGCCGAACCCGACGCGCCACAGGTAGCCGCTCCACTCCGCCGGCACGTAGGGCGCCAGACCCAACGTCGTGCGCCGGGGCGCTCCCAGCAGCCCCACGGTGTGCATCGCGTTCGAGAAGATCAGCATCCCGACGAAGTACGTCCACACCCCGGCCAGGGCGACCTTCGGCTGCCACAGCGGCTTGTGGGTCAGATGGGGAACGAGCCAGAACGAGATGCCGATGAACGAGAGCGTCACCGCCGAGGCCACGGTCAGGTGGAAGTGCCCGGGAACCCACGCCGTGTTGTGCAACACCAGGTTCACGTTGTAGGCGGCGTTGGCGAGGCCGCCGATGCCGCCGAACACGAACAAGATCCCGGCCAGCAACTGGGCGGTCACCGACGGGTTGCTCCAAGGAAGGGCCCTGATCCAACCGAACCGGCCCTTTCCACCGCGTTGCCTGGCTCCGTACTCGAGGCTGGCGATCACGGTGAAGAACGTCAGCAGCGACGGGAAGAAGACCGAGAAGGTCAAGATCGCGTGGACGTACTTCCATCCTGCGGGAACGCCGGGATCGACGAACTGATGGTGGAACCCGAGGGGAACCGACAGGAGGAGGAACAGCCAGAACGCGAGCCTCGCCAGCGAGTCGCTGAACAGCTTGCCGTCGACCTGCTTGGGAAGCATGCCGTACCACGACACGTACGCAGGCAGCAGCCAGAAGTACACCAACGGATGGCCCGTGAACCAGAAGAAGGTCCGCGAGAGCTGCGGGTCGATACCGTCGGTCAGCCCCATCGACCAGGGCAGCAGCAGCCCGAGGATCTCGGCAGCGACGCCGAGCGTGGCGATCTGCCACATCACCATCGTGATGAGTGACGCGAAGGCGATGAACGGGGTGCGGGTCTTCGGGTTGTCCTTCCGCCACTGCCAGTAGGTCGCGTAGAACCCCCATCCTTCGATCCAGCTCCCGACGACCACCAGCGTCAGTCCCAGGTAGAACCACGTGCTGGCCTGCATCGGCGGGTAGAAGGTGAACAGCACGGTCGCCTTGTTGAGCAACAGCGGGACGGCGGCCATGAGCAGCCCGACCACCATCGTCCAGAACCCGAACTGGTTCAGCCCCGGGTACGCGAGACGGCGCTGGAACCCGCGGATGATCGCCACCGTGAGGAAGCCGGTGATGAAGAACGTCGTCCAGACGAGGGCGTTGAGCACTCCATGGAGGGTCAGCCCCTGGTAGTACGACTGGATCCCGAACTTCTCGAGCGTCGGGTACAGGTCGAGGCCGGCGTGCTCGAGGGCCTGCAGCGGGCCGAAGAGGCTGCCGATGGTCAATGCCGCGAAGGCGAACACGAGATGGAGGCCGACGAACCGCCGTTCCTCTCGTGTCAGCGCATAGACAGGTGTCTTTGTCGTTGTTTCAGCCACGTTCCCTCCTGTCTACGGTGCTTCCGTCACGGTCACGGCGCCTGCCATGACCGCATGGCCCAACCCGCAGTACTCGGTGCAGACGTACGGGTACACGCCGGGCTCGTCGAACGTCGTGCTCAGTTTCGACACCTGGCCGGGGATGGCCATGAAGTTGATGTTGGTGTCTTGGAGTTTGAAGCCGTGCTGGACGTCGGTCGAGGTGACGTAGAACGTCACCTTCGCTCCGACCGGGACCTCGATCTCGTTCGGAGTGAACGAGAACCGATGGGCCAGGACGTACACCTCGTACTCCTCACCGGGAACGATCTCCCTGACGCCCGGTTCGGACCACGGTGGCTGCTCCGCGACCGTGTTCGGATCGACCCTGCGCTCCCTCGTCGGCACCTGGATCCCGAGCATGAACCCGGCGACCGTCACCGCGGCGAAGAAGATCAGCAGCAGGATGACGGAGGCGATCATCCATCGTTTCTCCGTCGGATCGATGTGGATGTGTTCCGTCGTCGCGCTCATATCGTCGCTCCCCGCGTCACCAGGATCGCCCACACGGAGAACCACAGGATCAGCATGATGAGCACGAACACAACGGTGAGCGCAACCGTACCCGTCGGCTTGAAGCGCTCCACCTCGACGGACCCACCGTCTTGCGTGGCCATCGTCTTCCCTCCTTCGTTCCGCCCGACCTCGCGGTCGAGCCCCGTGAGGAACGGACGCTCGAGAGCTCGTGCGGTTGACGGCCACGCGAACCCCGTGACATCGCGTTCCAGCCAGTGCAGCCAAGCTGCGGCCATCGAGAGGATGTCATCCGAATGAACGAGCGGGAATGGACTAAAGACCCTATTCCGAGGCGGAGATCGCGAGTCCCTATCCCGAGCCGGAGGTCGCGAACGGCGGTCCTTCGAGGAGGGGCTCCATGATCTTCTCGAACGGCACTCCCAATGCCGTCGCCACCGTGGAGGTGTACTTCAACAGCGCCACCGTCGTGACCATCTCGACGACCTCGGCGTCGGTCCATCCGAGCGAGCGCAGCTCGTCGACCATGTCGTCGGTGACCCCCGCCGGTCGGGCCGCGACCGTGCGAGCGAAGGCGAGGGCGGCGTTGCCCTTGTCGTCGAGACGGTCCGATCGGTCCCCGACGGCGATCGCCGCGCAGTCCTCGACGCTCCAGCCGAAACGGAACAGCGCCAGCATGTGGGCGGCGGTGCAGTAGTCGCACTCGCCGGCGGCTGCGGTCACCACGAACATCGCCCGCTTCAGCTCCTCGCTCAGCGTGCCCTCCTTCATCGTCACCAAGCTCAGGTCCCACAGCGCGTTCGTCGTCTCCGGAAGGGGCGCCAACGCCTGCTGCAACGTCGGCACCATGCCGTAGTAGCCGGCGACCCGATCGAACACCTCCTTGGTGCGGCCCGTGGCCGTGGCGGGATCTTGCAAGGGCACTCTCGTCATCGTTGGCTCCTGGTCTCGTCGGGTCCCGTCTCGACGGGAAGGTCCTCTCTGGCGGCCCACTCCTCCCACGAGCCGTCGTACAACGCCGCGTCGTAGCCGAGGAGATGGAGAACGAACAGGTCGAACGCGCCGTACACGCCGCCGCCGCAATAGGTGATGATCCGTTCGCCGTCGCCGACGACGCCAGCCCACCGCTCGGCCAGCTCGGTGGGGGAGCGGAGCATCCAGGTGGCCGGGTCGAGGTTCTCGGGCGCCGGGACGTTCCGGGCTCCCGGGATGTGGCCGGCCCGAAGACCCGGATAGAGCGACACGTGCCCTGCGTAGAAGGGTTCCGGAAGCGCGTCCACGATCACGGTTCCCGGGTCCGCGATCGCCGCCATCACGTCGTCGACCTCGACCCGGAGGTCGGGACGGACTCGAGGGGTGAAGGAGGCGGTGAGCGGTTCGGGCCGGCCCGTTTCGACCGGGAGCCCCTCGTCGAGCCACCGCACGAAGCCGCCATCGAGGAGGCGCACCCGATCGTGTCCGTGGTAGCGAAGCGCCCACCACAGGCGCGCGGCCCACGTTCCGCCTTCGGTGTCGTAGATCACCACCTCGCGGTCGCTGCCGATCCCCGCCGACGCCATCTTGGCGGCGAAGGACTCCGGCGGCAGGATCCGGGTGGGATCGGCCGGATCGCGAAGTTCGTCGAGGTCGACGAAGACGGCGCCCGGGATGTGTCCGTCGGCGAACTCCGCCGCGCCCGGGACGGCTCGGAAGCGGCCACGATCGTCGAGCTCGACCGTGTAGCGGGTGTCCACGATGGTCAGGTCGCCGGAGCCGAGCCGTTCGGCCAGCGCGGCAGGCGAGATCAACGCCGTATCGGCATGGACGAACCCCTGGCCGGCCTGACCCTCCATGGGACGCAACGTAGGGCCGTCACCGGCAGACGTCAACGACGCTCGGGCACCCCCGCGCCCTGAGCGCGACGCTGTCAGATTTCCCGCCCATGGTCCGTATGCATCACATAGGATGGAACGGAATGCGGACCTGGGAGGGAACCATGCGGCGTCGATCGATCCTGCTGGCGGTGGCGATGAGCCTCGCGTCGGCCATCGTGGCGGGTCCCGTCGGGGCGCAGCCGACCGGTCCGATCCCGTTGTCGGCGGTCCCGTGGGACAAGGTCTCGTCCACGCCCCCGATCCGTCAGCTCGAGATCCTCGGTTTCAACGAGACCGAGCAACGACTCATCAACTACGCCGGACACGAGGTCGCGGATCCTCAGGAGTACCGGTTCGGTGACGACCCCGCCGGGGAGGCCACCTTGGATCTCCCCGGTACGAGGGTGGAACGGTTCGGCGCCATGCGATTCATGTGGGAGGGAACCGAACGCATGCCGTTCTGGCCGGTCGACTCCCTCGTCGACGGTTCGACGGTGTTCCTGCGGTCGGGCGAGGGCATCATGCCGGGAGTGGAGTACACCCTCTTGTGGACGATGACGGAGCGTCCGTACGACCCGGTCGGCATGGAGTTCTTCGTCAACCAAGGCTTCGTCGTCAGTTTCCCGGGCGCTCCGGGCTGGCAGCCGCTCGATCAGTTCCCCGGCGACACATGGGACGGTGGTTACCGGATGCCGACCGTCCAGTACGGTCCCGACCCCTGGCGCCTGGACCTGTTCCGGACCGATCCCGAGACCGGGCAGTTCCCGTCCGACCAGTGTGACTGCATCGGGGCGATCGATGGCAACGTCTTCTTCCTGGTCATCCCCTCTCACCAACTCGCCAACACGGTCGCCGACTACGACATCGCCGACATGCGGATCGGCTACCACATCCACCATCACGATGGAACCTACGGCGCCACCGACGATTCGCTCTCGTACGTGTCGACCTACCCCGAGATCCCCGGCCGGACCTATGACTCCCTTCTGCCGTTCGTCGTTTCGGACCCCATCACCGTGGGGACGACCACGGCGCCGGCTCCGACGACCACGACCACCACCACGACCACGACCACGACCACGACGGTCGCGCCGACGACCACGCTCACGGCAACGGGAGACGCTACCGCCGGCGGCAGCGAAGGATCCGGTGGTTCCCTCCCGCTGCCGCTGATCTTCGTCGCCGTCGTGCTCCTGGTGATCTTCGGATGGTGGTGGTGGAACCGTCGCGGAAAGGGCGATGGGGCCGGCCCCGATGACGGGGAGGACCCCCGCGACCTACCGCCCCCAGCGGTCTATGGGGAGGAGCAAGAACACACGAGCTGTGACTGGCAGGTCTACTTCGTCGACGCCAAGCGTGGTCGGGTGCCTCTGCGCAAGGTCGGCGTCGCCTCCCACGAATGTTGCAGCTACGTGATCGAGGTCGCCACCGAGACCCTCGAGCACGAACAGGCGGCCCGAGGCCGACAGGACGCCGGCGACGAACGGCTCCGCATGCCCGACTTCGACTTCGCCTGGGACATGCTCGACCTCTCCGGTCACGCTTCCGCTCGGAGCGGTCCCCTCGGCCGGCAGGACTGGATGCACGGTGATGGAGACCCGATCGATCAACGAGCGCTGGGAACCGACACCGCGTACCTGCAGCGGTTCCAGGGACAGGAACCGCCCGACGTCGCTGCGCACCTCCTTCACCGAGAGGAGACGACGATCACGGTCGACCTGAACGCCGGATGCCCGGACCACGACAACGAGTACACGCTGTTCGGTTCCGCAGAACTGTCCATGCTCGCCACCCAGGAGTGCACCAACGACGACCCTGCGGCCCCATGTCCGGTCGAGCTGAGTTCGGGCGGCTGGTACTACGGAAGGGTCGGCGACGACCTGGACGCCCAGGTGTGGGACGAGAACCTCGGGGATCTCGACGACCTCGAGCGGGGTTCCGACCAGCCGAGGTGGTACGAGTTGAGCCACCGGCACGTCGATGACCTGGCCCGGGAGAGGCCGACCTACGAGCACACCAGCCGCGACTCCGATAGGGCGACGATCCGCGCCGACTCCACGAAGGTCAGCGTCTACAGCTCGATCCTCGCCGATGCCGGTGTCGTCGTGCCCGTCGATGTCTGGCCGACCACCGAGCGAGTCACCGCACATCTCGAGGGCTCCTTGCACTACGGCATCGACGTGAAAGGCCGAATGGAAGCCGGCGCATGTGCCGAGACCTCCTGCGGCGGACACGGCGAGTGCCGATGTCGGCCGAGTTTCGAGCTGAGCATCACCGCGGGGTCCGCCACGATCGTGGTCGACGACACCGTCCACCACCTCCGCCGTCGACCACCGGCTGCGGATCGCAACGATCCTCCGACGCCAGGGACACAGCGGTGGGTGCTGGCATGAGACGACGGTCCCGGGTCCCTCCGCAAACGGGGGTCTGAGGTAGTCTGTGGCGACGGTCGGGGCGTCGGTCACATGGCTGAGAGGGGTCCGAGATGCCGATGAGCCAGGATCATCGAAGCGAGGTCCCGGTCGCGTGGTCTCGGGGTCCCGGATGCCAGGAGCTGGCCACGATCCTCGGAGGGGCGTCGGCCGTCCAGGTCGACGGCGATCCCGTCGGGAGCTGCATCCGCACCCGCTCGTTGCTGATGGTCACCCGCAAGCTGTCGTCCTTCGACCTGTGCTCGGTCGCCGTCCCGACCGATTTCGACCCCGACGCCACCACCGAGGTCGTCGCCGCCGTCGGCAGCGGTCCGCATTCGCCGCTCGCCGCGGCGATCGCCCTCCGACTCGGGTACCGCCTCGACGTTCCCGCCCGCGGGGTCTACGCGCACGGCGCGCCCGGGCCGGTACCGTCGGCCCGGAGGGTGCTCCCGGAGATCGTCGATCGGTTCCCCGCGCTGCAGGTCGAGGCCATCCACGCCCCCAGCCCGGCCGACATGGTCGACGCGCTCCCGGCCGGGGCGCTGCTGATCGTCGGCGCACCGGGCGGTTCGTGGTTCCAACGCCAGTTCTTCGGCCCCGGAGCCAGGATCCGGCACCGAGCCCCTTCGGGCACGATCGTCGTCAAGGCGGCACCGCGGCGTGTCTACCAGGCGATGGAGCCGCCCCAGGCGTACGGGCCCCAGATGAGGGCCGGTGACGCCGTCGCCCTGGGTCTGGGGGACATCGTCGTGGCCGCAACCGGCACGCTCGTCGGCATCGTCTCGTCGGCGGATCTCCACCGGGCAGATCCCGACAGGGAACTCGCCGACCTCGTCGCGCACGCTCCGCACCTGGAACCCGACGAGCCGATGGACCACGCCATCGAGCTGTTCGCCGAGTCGAACACGGCGATCCTGCCCGTCGTCGATCGACGTGGCCGTCTCGTCGGGGTGCTCTACCGAGACGGCACCGGAGCGTCCGCCCTGCCCTGGGCGGGATGACCACCGCCGATCAGGACTTCAGGGCCATGTTCAGGCAGACGTGGGTGAGGGGATCGAACCAGCCATCGACCTTCGGGTGGAGCTCGCAACCTTCTTCCAACTTCTCGACCGCCGCCCTCGTGCCCTTGCCGTAGTCACCGTCGATCGGCCCCGAGTACAGGCCGATCTCCTTCAGATCCTTCTGTAGGTCCTCGACGTAGTCCTTGTCCTTGGCCAGGGCCTTCGCCATCGCCAGGCCCGTCTGGGGACCGAACTCGCCGTCCACCTCGATGCCGGCGTCCTTCTGGAACGCCGTCACGGCGGCGGTCGTCACCGGGCCGTAGATGCCGTCGATGACGTCGTCGAAATAGCCCAGGACCTCCAGGTCCTGCTGGACGGCGTACGTCAGGTCGGTCGCCTGCAGGGTCGGGTCGACCTTGGCGAGGGTCGTGCTGGTGGTCGACGTCGAGCTCGTCGTGGTCGTCGACGAGGTCGTGCTGGTGGGAGGCGCCGCCGTCGTGGTGGTGGTGTCGACCGATCCGCTCCCCGAACACGCTGCCGCGACGAGCGCGGAACCGAAGACGAGAGCGAGTCTGCCCTTGATGCCCATCGACGCCTCCCGATCGCCTGACGACAGGCTAGTGCCCGCGTCCCCGCCCCTGCCGGGCGGGCGGCCCGGCGAGTCGGCGCACACGGCGGGTAGCCTTCCTCCGATGGGGTGGATCCTGCTCACCAACGACGACGGTGTCGAAGCCCCCGGGCTGGTGGCGACCGCTCGCGCCCTGGCCGGCCTCGGGCCGGTTCGGGTCGTGGTTCCCGCCCAAGAGCGCAGCTGGGTCGGCAAGGCGATCAGCAGGTACGGGAGCCTGCAGGTCGCCCGCACCGAACGCGACGGCGTCGAGATCTGGACGTGCTCGGGCTACCCGGCCGACACGGTCCAGATCGCCGTCCACGACCTCTTCGACGAACCGCCCTCGCTGGTCGTCTCGGGGATCAACGTCGGCTACAACCACGGCGCCGGGTTCGTCATGTCGTCGGGCACCGTGGGCGCCGCCGCCGAGGCCTGGGTCTCGGGGATCCCCGCCGTCGCGGTGTCGACCGGAACCGTGGCCGGCGACTGGCCCACCTGGCGCGCCCACGTCCATTCCGGGTCGGCCGTCGACGGCTGGGGGAGGCTCGCCGGGGAGGTGGCGAACCTCGTCGGTCTCGTCGTCGACGTGGGCCTGACCCGGCACGCCGATGTCGTCAGCATCAACCTGCCGTTCGACACCGGTCCCGACACGCCGCGGAGGGTCACCGCGGTGGCGAGGGTCGGCTACGAGCGACTGTTCCGTCCCGACGGCCCGGGCACGTACGTGCACGACTTCAGTGGCAGGCTCGTGCCGTTCGCCCCGCTCGACGGCACCGACGTCCAGGCCGCTCGTGACGGGGCCGTCTCGATCACCCCGCTCATGCTCCCCGCCGCCGGCGCCGTACCCGACGAGGTCAGACGGAAACTCGAGGGCTGACCGGCACGTTCATGGACACCCCCCGGCCCGCCACCGCCGCCCTCGCCGCCGCGAGGCGCGGATGGTCCGTCGTTCCCGTTCACGGCATCGTCGACGGACGATGTACCTGCGGCCGCGACGGCTGCCCGTCCCCCGGCAAGCATCCTCGGATCCGGTGGAGAGCGTTCATGACCGAGCCGGCTTCCCCCGGGCAGGTGGGCGCCTGGTGGCGACGCTGGCCCGACGCCAACGTCGGCATCGTGACCGGGGTGGTGTCGGGCCTCGCCGTCGTCGACGTCGATCCTCGCAACGACGGCGACCGGACGCTCGACGAGCTCGAGGCAGGGTACGGGCCGCTGCCCGACACCGTCGTGTCCCTCACCGGCGGCGGCGGCGAGCACCTCTGGTTCGAGGTGGGCGATCGACCCGTCCCGTCGGTCGTGCTCGGCGACGGAGTCGAGCTCAAGGCCGAAGGGGGCATGGTCGTCGCTCCGCCGAGTCGACACGTCTCGGGGGGCACGTACCGCTGGCTCAACGGCGCCGGACCCGACCGCCATCGGTTCGCTCCGCTACCGGACTGGATCGCCCACCTCGCCGGCGCCGGGTTCCGGCGGGGGAGCGCCGCCGGTGCGGCACCCCCCAGGACCGAAGCCGAGCAAGCCGAGTTCGCCGACACCTGGGCCCGGGTCGGGGTCGTGGTCGTCCCCCGGCGACAACTACTACCTGTGTCCGTTCCACGACGATCATCATCCCTCGCTCCACATCGACGCCGAAGGATGCCGCTGGTACTGCTTCGCCTGCCGCATCGGGGGAGGCATCGGGGCGTTGCGGCGCAAGCTCGGCGATCGGGCGCCGACCCGCCCGCGTCGACGGCTGCGGGGCTGGGTCGGGCCGCAGCGGATGATCACCATCGTCGGCGACACCGAGATCGACGTCGTCGGCGAGTCCGACCACCAAGACGAGCTCCTCGAGTTGAGCGGGGGACGGCGGTCCTACGCCGGGGTCGAGCTGGACGCCGCCGCCGAACTGATCCCCGACGAGGAGGAACATCACCTGATCGAGGTCTGGATCGCGGATCGTCCGGTCGGTCGGCTCCGGTTCGAGGACGGGGCCCGTCTCCGTCACGTCGTCGACGAGGCCATCGAGCGGTTCGGCTCGGCGACCTGCCGGGCCCAGATCCGCGGCGGATGGGACCTCGGTGACGGCGACGTCGGCATGTTCGGCGTGGTCCTGTACTGCGACGGCTGAGCGGGCATCTCGCATCGCGTAGAGTGGGGCGCCGGAGAGGAGGTGAGATGCGAAAGGGACGCACACGGCTGACCGAACCGCTCGTCCGCGATGGCGACGGCTTCCGGACGGCAACCTGGGACGAAGCCCTCGATCGGGCCGCCGCCGGGTTCCGAGCCACCGTGGACACCCACGGCCCCACGGCGTTCGGGATGTTCTCGTGCTCGAAGGCGACCAACGAGATGAACTTCGTCGCCCAGAAGTTCGCCAGGGTCGCGATCGGCTCGAACAACATCGACAGCTGCAACCGCACCTGACACGCTCCTTCCGTCGTCGGTCTGGCGACAGTGTTCGGAGCGGGAGGCGGTACGAGCTCCTACGAGGAGATCGAGCACACGGATCTCATCGTCCTGTGGGGCTCGAACGCCCGCGCCGCGCATCCGATCTTCTTCCACCACCTCCTGAAGGGCATCGACAACGGGGCCCGCATGATCGCCATCGACCCGCGGCGCACCGAATCGGCGGCCTGGGCGGACCTGTGGCTCGGCCTCGACGTCGGCACCGACATCGCGCTCGCCAACGCCGTCGGACGCGAGATCATCGCCGCCGGGCTCACCAACGACGACTTCATCGCTCGGGCCACCACCGGGTTCGACGCCTACGCCGAGGCGGTCGAGCCCTACACGCTCGAGCACGCGGCCGAGCTCACCGGCGTCCCCGCCGAAGCGATCCGGGAGCTCGCCCACGCGTACGCCAAGGCCCCGACCGCGCAGCTCTGCTGGACCCTCGGGATCACCGAGCACCACAACGCCTCCGACAACGTGTTCGCGCTCATCGACCTGGCGCTGCTCACCGGGCACGTCGGTCGGTACGGGTCGGGTCTCGTTCCGATCCGGGGCCAGAACAACGTCCAAGGGGGCGGCGACATGGGCGCCCTGCCGAACAAGCTCCCCGGCTTCCAGGACGTCGCCGACGACGACGCTCGCCGGCGCTTCGAGGAAGCGTGGGGATGCACCGTCCCCGCCGAGCCGGGCTGGCATCTCTCCCAGATGTTCGAAGCGATGGAGCGCGGCGACCTGCGGGCGCTGTACGTGATCGGCGAGAACCCTGCCCAATCGGAAGCCGACGGCACGCGGGCCCGCCGGGCGCTCGAAGGACTCGACCATCTCGTCGTCCAGGACATCTTCCTCACCGCGACCGCCGAGCTGGCCGACGTGGTCCTCCCCGCCGGGGCCGCATGGGCAGAGTCGGAGGGAACCGTCACATCGTCCGAGCGTCGGGTCCAGCGGGTGCGGCGGGCCGTGCCGCCGCCGGGCAACGCCAGGGACGACACCGACATCATCGTCGATCTGGCCCGCCGTCTCGGTCACGACTGGGGTCATCCCTCCGCAGAGGAGGTCTGGGACGAGCTGAGGTCGTTGTCGCCGATCCACGCCGGCATGAGCTACCGGCGTCTCGAGGAGCTCGGCGGTCTCCGATGGCCGTGCCGGGACGAGGACGACCCCGGCGCGCTGTTCCTCCACGGCCGGCTCTGGGAGGACCCGCCCCGCGGCCCGAAAGCCCCCTTCACGCCGGTCGAGCACGACCCCCCGAAGGACGAGCTGACCGACGACTTCCCGATCCGGCTCACCACCGGCCGGCATCTCGACTCGTACAACACCGGGGTCCAGTCCGGCCGGTACCGGTCGCCCCGCCGGACCGGCGGCACCATCGACCTGTCACCCGAAGACGCCGCTTCCCTGGGGCTCGCCGCCGGTGACCGGGCTCGGATCACGTCGCGGCGGGGAAGCGTCGTCGCCCCGGTGCGGATCGACCGGTCGTTGCGGCCCGGCTTGGCCTTCATGGCGTTCCACTACCCCGAGGACGTGGACACGAACCGGCTGACCTTGGACGAGTGGGACCCGAAGTCGGGAACGGCCGAGTTCAAGGCCACCGCGGTGCGCATCGAGAAGGAGGCCTAGGTGGACATCCGTCTCCCCGCCGCAGTGGCGACCGACGACGAACGCCGCGCCGTCGACCGGATCCTGGGACCGCCGACGACCGGATGGGAGGGCGGTGAACGGCGCCGTGTCGACGGTCACGTCGCGACCGGCGGCCACGCGGCCCGGGCTCGTCGCCATCTCCTCCTGCCCGTGCTCCACGCCCTCCAGGACGACATCGGGTGGATCTCCGACGGCGCGGTCGGGTACGTCTGCGAGCGCCTCGTCGTTCCCGCGGCCGAGGTCTACGGGGTGGCGACCTTCTACGGGCTCCTGTCGGTGGCCGAGGCGCCGCCCGTCGCCATCCATCTCTGCGACGACATCGTGTGCCGGACGGCAGGAGCCAAGGAGCTGTTCACCGCACTGGCGGACACCGTCGGCCCCGAAGGCTCCTCGGACGGCAGCCGCACGTGGCATCGGAGCAACTGCCTGGGACAGTGCGACGCGGCTCCCGCAGCGTTCGTCCAGGCGGCCGGAGAGGGGCGACGGACCGTGATCCGGGCCGATCTCGACCGACTCGCCGCAGCGCCGACCGACGACCGCGAACCGGCCTACGCGGTGATCGGCGATCCGGTGCTGACGGCCCGGTTCGGCGCCGCCGACCCGGGCGACCTGGACGCCTATCGAGCTTCCGGCGGGTACGTCGCGCTCCGTCGAGCCCTCGAGATCGGTCCCGACGCCGTCGTCGCCATCGTCGAGGCGTCGGGACTTCGGGGTCGTGGCGGCGCCGCGTTCCCGACCGGTCGCAAATGGCGGGCGGTCGCGGACACCGAAGCCGCCGAACGCCTCGTCGTATGCAACGCCGACGAGTCCGAGCCCGGAACGTTCAAGGACCGCATGCTGATGGAGCGCGACCCCTTCGCGGTCGTCGAAGGCCTGACCATCGCCGGTCACGCCACCGGGGCCACGAAGGGCTTCATCTACGTGCGAGGCGAGTACCCCGACGCCGAGAACCGACTGGTTGCCGCCATCGAGGAAGCCGAAGCGGCCGGCCTCCTCGGCGACGACGTCCTCGGCTCCGGGTTCCCGTTCCACATCGAGCTGCGCCGCGGCGCGGGCGCCTACATCTGCGGTGAGGAGACGGCGCTGTTCGAGTCCATCGAGGGCTTCCGAGGCGAACCGCGAGCCAAACCCCCGTACCCGACGACCGACGGCCTGTTCGGGAGACCGACGGCCGTCAACAACGTCGAGACCCTGGCGGCGGCCGTCGCGATCGTCGCCGAGGTGCCGGGTGCGGCGAACACGAAGCTGTTCTGCGTCTCGGGGCACGTCGAGGCCCCCGGGGTGGTCGAAGCGCCCTTCGGGGTGACCGTGCGGGAGCTGCTGACGGTGGCCGGATCCGCTCGTCCCCCTCAGGCCGTCCTCTTCGGAGGTGCGGCCGGTCGGTTCCTGGCCCCCGCCGAACTCGACGTTCCGCTCGGGTACGAGCCGCCGTCGCCGCCGCTGGGCTCGGGCGCGGTCGTCGCGTTCGGTCCCGGCGTCGACATGGACGACGTCGTCCAGCGGATCGCCGAGTTCTTCCGAGACGAATCGTGCGGACAGTGCGTCCCGTGCCGGGAAGGGACGGTGCGCCAGGACGAAGCCCTTCGTCGTCTCGTCGCCGGATCCGACGAGCGCGGTCTGATCGACGAGATCGCCCGGGTGATGCGGGACGCGTCGATCTGCGGGCTCGGCCAGACCGCGGCCGAGGCGGTCACCTCGGCGATCGCCCTGGGACTGGTCGGAGGGGCGCGATGACCGACCGCCACACGGTCCAGATCGACGGCGTCGCCGTGGTCGTCGAAGCCGGCGCCACGATCCTCGACGCCTGCCGCGCCGGCGGTGTCGACGTCCCGACCCTGTGCTACCTCGAGACGCTGACCCCGGCCAATGCCTGCCGTCTCTGCTCGGTCGAGGTCGAAGGAAGCCGCACGCTGGTTCCCGCGTGTTCCCGGATCGCCGAGGACGGGATGGTCGTCCACACCGGATCGGACCGGGTCCGGCATGCTCGGCGCATGATCCTGGAGTTCCTCGGAGCGGCCGTCGACCTGACGACGGCGCCCGAGCTGCTGGAGGCCATGGCCGCCTACGGGGCCGACCCGTCCCGGTATGGGGCCGGGGGAGGGTCGCCGAGGTCGAGCGCCGTCGTCGACAACGACCTGTACGTCCGCGACCTCGACAAGTGCGTGCTGTGCTACCGCTGCGTCGAGGCGTGCGGGGACGATGCCCAACACACCTACGCGATCACGATCGCCGATCGCGGCGCCGGTGCCCGGGTGGCCACCGAATTCGACGTGGCGCTGCCCGACTCGGCGTGCGTCTTCTGCGGGAACTGCGTCGCGGTGTGCCCGACCGGAGCGTTGATGGTCAGGACCGAGTTCGACATGCGCGCCGCGGGAACGTGGCACGAGGACGTCCAGACGGTGACCCGGACGGTCTGTGGGTACTGCGGGGTCGGCTGCAACCTCGACGTGCACGTGCAAGACGGGGCCATCGTCAAGGTCACCTCACCGTTCGACCACGACGTCACCTCAGGGAACCTCTGCATCAAGGGCCGGTTCGGGTGGACCCACGTCCGAGCCGGCGTCGACGGGAGCTGACCCGGTCGGACCCGCGGCGAGGAACTGTCACCGCGGTGACACTCGAGGGTGATCCGTGTCCTTCCACGCGTTGACGGATCGGGACGCTGCGGAAGGAGAAAGATCATGACCGCAACCCTCGACAAGATCGTCCACCCGGACGTCGAGTATCAAGAGAAGACGAACCATCGCAAGATCGGGATCGGTCTCGGAGTCGCCGGCCTGCTGCTCGGGATGGTCGTGGCCGTCCTCGGCATCGTCGCCGGCAACCTCGTCGGCGGGGCAGGGGACGAGCAGACGGTCGCCCAGCTGAAGGCCGTCGCCTTCGGGCTCAACACGACGGCCCTGCTCCTGCTCAAGACCGGCATCGCGGTCGTCCTTCTCGGCATCCTGGTGCGGATCTGGATCCGCGTGGACAGCGTGCGTCAGTCGCTCGCCGTCCTCAAGCCCGAGGCCGAGGTGGGAACCATCGCGACCGGACCGATCGACACCGAGCACGGGGCGGCAACGGTGACGACGACCGCACCCGAACGGATGGCGCTGCACCGCATGGCGAACACCATGTGGGCGCCGATGGCGGTCATGGGCGTCATGGCGGTCCTCGGCGGCCTCGTCGTGTCGTGGGTGTGGGCCGGCAACGTCGGCACCCGCACCGGCCTCGGTGCGGCGGCATGGACCCAGGGATTGCAGTTCCTCGGAGAGGGCTTCATCCTGTCGTCCATCGCGTTCCTGCTCGCCTCCATCCTGAGCGCGCTGCGCGAAGGCGGCGGCGAGGTCCAGGAAGCCCTCGGGATCCCGGTCAAGACTCTCGAGATGCCGGCGACGGCCAAGGCCTTCGTCGTGCTGATGATGATGGGACTGATGATCGAGATCGCGCAGTTCGGTCTCTACGTGTACATCACGACCTTCGACGACCTGGCGCGGTACACGCTGTGGTCATCGTGGCTCGGCCCTCTCCGGGAGCTGGGCCTCGGCCTGCTGCTGGCGGGCATCGTGCTGGCGCTGGCGACCATCGCCAACGCCCTCGGATTCCAGTTCAACCGTATCCGCGACATCGTCGTCGCAGGGAAGTAGGAGGATCTCATGACCGCAACCACACACGGATTCGACGTCGAGACGTCCGCTGCGGCGTTCGACAAGATCCTCCCCCAGAAGGCGGGGACGGCCCTGTGGGCGCCGGCGTTCGTCATGGCGTTGGCCGGCTTCGTCGGAGGCATCGTCCTCCACATCGTCAAGGCCACGGCGATCGCCGACGGCGACGCCGTCCGGGCGGTGACGCTCGGGAACCTCGGTACCGCATCGATGTTCTTCGGGTTCACCATGGTCTTCTCGGCCATCGCCTTCGCCATCGCTCGGATCCTCGGAGAGTTCCGGGTCGGCGGGAGCGGCGTTCAGGCCTCGCTCGGCGGCGGCGTGAAGGTGCTCCAGATGCCGGTCGTCGGCAAGGCCTTCATCGGGCTCATGGCGATGGGGATGATGATCATCCTGGCCGGTGTCATCGGCCACGTCGTCGTGGCGATCCAGGTGAACTCGGGGACCATGCCCCTGCTCCAGGCCGAGCAGTGGGATTGGTGGCTGGAAGCTGCCCGCCGGTTCGGCGTGCAGGTCTACCTGTTCTCGATCCTGCTGGGTCTCGCCACGATCATCTACGTGGTCCGCTTCCAGACCATCAGGATCCGGGAACTCGCCCAGATCGGCTGAACGGGGACCGAGCGGACGTTGCGATGGAGGGCCACCGAACGGTGGCCCTCCATCGCGTCCGTCAGTCGAGCCGCGGGACCGTGTCGAGCGCGGAGATCTCCGGCAGGCCCTGCGCCGCGCACGCCGCCTTCGGGGACGCACCCACGATCGCATCGGCCGGCTCGGCGAGGCGGCGCAGCGCGACCAGGATCGGCAACGCCGCCGCGGTGACGACGCCGGCCGTCACGTAGCCTGCCGCGAGACCCTGCCGATCCGACAGGCGTCCGAGGCCGACCTGGCCGAGCACGCTTCCGCCCGAGCCGATCATCGAGTCGAACGACACGACGGTGGCCCGCTCGCTCGAAGGGATCACCTGATGCAGGTACCCCTGCTTCACCGGCGACAGCACCCCCGTCGCTCCCATCACCACCAGCAGCAGCGCGGTCGCCACCCAGAACGACGACGTGAGACCCATCCCCGCCGCGGCGGCGGCTTCCACCCCGACCGCCCACATCAGCAACGTCGATCGCCGGCCGCAGACGCGGGTCAGGCGATCGGCGATGGCGTTGCCGAGCATCATCGCCACCGCGATCGCCCCCGCTACGGCGCCCGCCACCCACACCGCATCGGCATCCAGCAGCTCCAGCAGGTACGGAGGCCAGGCATAGAACATCCAGGTGAGGACGCCGCCCTGGACGAACGAGAAGCCCATGAGCATCCGGACCGACCGCCGGTCCCATCCGTGGCGGATGCCCGCGAGGGCGATCCGGCGCATCTCGGACGGGTACGCACCCAGCGGGATCTTGCGGGTCTCGAACCCCACGTCGTGCATTCCCGCCAAGGCCAGTGAGAACACGACCACCAGCAGCACCGCGCGAACGACGTAGGGCAGCGCCAGGGACGCCTGCCCGAGGAAGCCGCCGCCGACGGTCCCCACTAGCATCGCCGCTCCGGTCACGTAGCCGCCCTTGGCGAACACCGAGTCCAGCGGACCGTCGAAGCCGGTCGTCGCCAAGGCATCGACGAGCCACGCCTCGACCGCTCCCGAATAGAACGTGAAGCCCAGTCCGAGGAGCACCGACGCCGCCGAGAACGCGACGACGCCGGCCTGGATCTCGTACAGCCACAGGTACGCCAGCGTGCCGGCGAACAGCACCACGATCGAAGCCAGGAACGAGACCCGCCTCCCCGACGTGTCGGCCACGACGCCGGTGGGGATCTCGAAGAGCATCATCCCGGCCGTGAACGCCGCGTTGGCCACGAACACCTCGGTGATCGTCAACCCGGCCGCGAGGAGGAACAACGTGTTCACCCCCCAGATGAGCGACGCCGACAGCGTGTAGAGACCGGCGATGGCGAGGTACGTGCCGATGACGCGTCGAGAGCTCACCGTCCGACCCTAGGCCACACGGCGTCCGGCGGCGCCGATCTGTCGGCAACGCGCCGGTCGTTCGCACGGTGGATTCAACTGGTCGTTGCAACACCTCGATGTGGAGGTGTGCGATGGGACGGCCAGCTGGGTGGATGGTGAAGCTGACGGGGCGGGCGCCGATGAAGTCGCCTGGGAAGCTCCCCGGTCGTCAGCCCCTCCCTAGTGCCGTCGTCGATGTCGGCCTGGGCCATCCACCGGCCCAGCACGCGAGCTCGGAGACCCCCCTGGATCCTCAGCCAACAGACGGATCGGCTTCGGCCGCCACCGTCGCCAACTCCACCGCCCTTCGCCGGAACTCCGGCGGGAACGCTGCAGGCATCCGCCTCTCCTCTCCGAGACCCCTCAGGCCTCACACGATACGTGTCCGGAGAAACGGGGGAAGCTCACAGCGCTATGACTCCCGGGGGGCACGATCCTAGCTTCCCGGCCCCCGCCGTGCTCGGGGACGACCGCGGCGGCCACCCCTCACCGGTGATCGCGACCCCGATGCCACGGAGCCGGGGACGCGGTCACACACCCTGGACCCGGCAAGCGGCACGGGCGGCCCGGAGCACCGTCGGGAAGGGGTGAGCAGGGCCGGTGGGGGCGCGTTCAGTGAGTGTTCAGTGGCCGCTGATACGGTGCCCGGCAAAGTCGAGCGAGATCCCAACGCCACCCAACCGGCGTCATGCCCGCCCGACGCCGCGCCGTGATGCCGTCGAGAAATAGGGGAGACACCATGTCGGAGAGATCGAGTACCGGTGGTGCAGGTCCGGTGAGGGGCTCGAAACCGGGGCGCTCCCCGTCGACGCGCCGCTTCGGGATAGCCGTGCTGGTGGCGGCAGGACTGCTGCTCGCAGCCTGTGGAGGCTCCGTAGAGGACACCGCCACGACGCTGCCCCCCACCACGGTGGCGCCCGCCGCCGCCCCGGTCCCCGACGAACTGGCACTCGGCGCCGAGGTCACGTTCCGCATGCCCGACGACGCCACCTCCCAGCGCCTCACCTTCGAGGTGCCCCCAGGCGGCGTCGTCACCCTCGCCGTCGAGGGAGCCGCAACGAACGCTGCGGTGGCCTCGGTCGCCGTCGGGCCGACGGGCCAGACGGTGTCGCGCGTCGACGTGGACCCCGGTGAGACCGCAGCCCCGTTCCGTTACGTCACCAGCACCGACGGCGGCGGGACCTGGGCACTGGACATCCAGAGCAGGTCCGGCGACTCGGTCACCCTCCTGGTCGACGCACCCGTCCAGGCCGACGGCGGAAGCCCGGGAGACGCAGGTCCGAACGCAGCAGATCCCAAGCCAATCGACACCGCCACCGAGCTCACCGGCCTGCTCGGAGACGCGGACAACGAGGACTGGTACGTGATCCCGCTCGCAGGCGGCGACATCGTAGCGGTGACGGTCGCCGTGCCACCCGGCGACGGGACCGCGAGCGTCTTCGGTGACCTCGTCTACAACGGCAACCAGGTCGCCTCGTTCTCCGTCAACGAGGGCGGCGAAGAGTCCATGCGGCAGATCTTCGCCGGGGACCAGACCGGCGAAACGTACCTGCGCGTCTCGGGCATCGGGGACTACAGCTTCACCGTGGAGGTCGGACCCCAGACCGACGGCGGGAGCGAGGGGGACGCCGGCGGGGACCTCGCCGACGCCAAGGACGTCGGCTTCGGGGACGTCTCCGGGATCCTGGGAGGAGACGACGCGCAGGACTACTACGTGGCGAACCTGCCCAAGGACGCCGTGATCGTCGGGACGTTCACCTCGTCGCCCGAAGCGCTCGGGGAGCTGCGCATCGAGCTGATCCACAACGGTGCGAAGTTCACAACGGCCAGCCTCAACCCCGGACAGAGCGAAGAGATGACCTTCGCCCAGGTCAACGGCGAAGGCGACCAGCTCTACATCCGGGTAGCGAGCCAGGGCGGCGAGTACACCATGACCCTCGAAGCAAGCACTCAGCCGGACGGCGGCGACGGCACGGGGGATGCCCAGGACGAACCGGGACTCGCGAAACAAATCGCTCCCGATGCCACCTTCGACGGCATCATCAACAACACGGGGAGCATCGACCCACGGGACTTCTACACCTTCACGGCGGCCGCAACCGGCGTGCTCACCCTCGATGTGTCGGTCGACGCCCGGGTGGGGGCCGACACCCGCATCCAGGTCAGGGATGACGCCAACGTGAAGGTCGCAGACTTCAGCGTCGGACAGGGCGGGTCGTCCACGGCGTCGATCGACGTCACCGAAGGCACCGTGTACGTGATGGAACTCACGACCCCGGGCCAGGCGCGTTACACGGTGGCGTTGCGATGACGGCGCAGAGCCGGAGACGGAGGCGCCGATGGTTCCCCGTGGCACTCGCCGGGTTCGCCATCGTTGCTGCATCCGTGCCGGCCGCAGCCCAGGTGCGGTCGCCTGCAGACTACGTCGGATCTCCCTCCGACCTGTTCCCACCCCCCGGCGTCTACGTCGGGACGATCGAACAGGCCGTCGACGTTGGTGGCTTCATGGGGGACGGGATCACGCTTGCCTACGCCGGGAGCTGGAACGGCCCGGCGACCTACACGATCGCCGATGACGTCACAGGAGAGGGCACCTGGAGTCTCGAAGCGACCGGGACGATGACCTTCAGCGGCAAGTTCAGTGGGACGCGGTCGTTCTCCATGTCCGAGTCGGGTTCCCTCGACGGTGGGAACCGCGGGTTCCTGATGAAGGGCTCCGGCTCCGGAACCTCGTCGGGATCCGGCGGATCCGTCACCCTGACCCCCTGGTCGGTGGGCCCGTACGAGGTGAACTTCACCCTCATCGACTGCAACCTCGTGTGGGCGGAGTTCGCCCCCGACCTGCTCGAGCTCGCCAGAGGCGTCGGATGGAAGACGGGCTGGGTCGAAGGCCAGTACTACCTCACGAGGGTTCCCGAGCCGGGCGACGAAGCGCAGTACTCGGCCGAGATGCAGGCTGCCCGCAACTCCCTGCAGTGGACCACAGGTGCAGTCAATGATCTCCTCGATGTGACCTTCGCTGCAGCAGAAGCCGGCCAACAACCGGACATGACCGGGTTCGCCCCGCTCCTCGCCAGCATGGAGGAAGACCTGACCCGTGTCGCCCGCCTCGGCAGGTGCCGAGACGACGACACGAAAGCGGCGCAGTGGCGTACGACGTGGTCGAACGCCATGCTCGACAACCTCCTGGCGCTGCTGGCCTTGTCAGGTGAGACCATCACCTACTCGGGGGAGACGCTCAACGAGTTCATCACGCTGGCCGCTCGCGCCGGGTCACTCGGGCAGGGAAGCGCCTCCGGGCAGGCACAGGCGTTCGACGCCGCACTCGGTGACGCCATGGCCGACACGTTGAGCGCCCAAACGGGTCAAGACGCCGCGGTCGCACGAGCGGACCGGCGAATGGGGAACGGCTGATGGCCCTCCGACGCCGGATCACGAACGCGGTGATCGTCGCTGCAGGCATGGCGGTCGTCGTGGCTGCGTGTTCGGGTGGCGCCACCGACGGGCCCGCCGAGGGATCCGGCACCACGGCGAGCCCGACGACGTCGGCCGCTACGGATCCGACGAGTACCACGACCACACAGCAGGCATCGACGACGACAACGATCCTCGAAGAGGAGCTGTTCCTCACCGGTCTCGACGTGCCCGAGATCGAGCAGCTCACACCACGATCCGGGGTCGGTCACCGGCCGTTGCTCGAATGGGTATCCGTCCCTGGAGCCGGGAGCTACGAGGTGACGTTCTTCGACGAGGACGGCTTCCTGTACTGGGCATGGACCGGCAACGAGACGTCGGTGTACCTGGGCGGTGTGGCCGCCCCCGATGGTACACCCGGACCCGCGGCGCTCGAAGGGATGTCGTGGGCCGTCGTGGCCCTCGACGACACGGGGGCCGTGATCGCCCAGAGCAGGGTCCGGTCGATCGCACGGTGAGCAAAACGACCATCGCACGGCGCACCGTTCACCCCGTGCGTCGTGCCTGGGTGATGGCGACGCATGCCGCGTCGACCTCGAAACCCGCCGTCTCGGTGTCGACACAGACGGTGACGACGACGGTGTCCGAGCCCGACCAGTACTCACAGCGCGTCGTGTCCGGCCCCGACTCCGAGGTGCGGTCCCACCCCTCGAGCACAGCATCGAAGAACGCGATGAGCCGCAGATAATCGTCGAGCGGGTACACGACGGCGACCGTGACCACGGTGGTCGACGCGTAGGCGGCCGTGATCGTTCCACCCTCCGGGATCGGGATCTCGAGGCTCGTCGGTGCCCCATCGGCCATGCGTTCGTCCCTTCCCGGGCGCTCGTGGCTCCACGGGCGCCTCATCGCCAGCGGTGCGCCGGGGTCCCCCGATCCCCGGGGACCGTACCCCGCAGGCGTGTCGTTCCTCCCCTCGGGGCCCTGGTAGCGTACGCCGTCACGCTGAACGATCACTGAACGAAGGGGGCGTGCATGACGGACGCGCCGACCTCCGAGGGGGTGTGGTTCGGCGTCCTGGGGGACCTGCGCATCCGCGGGACCCGCGGCGATGTCACGCTGACACGGCCGGGGTACCGGCGCACGCTCGCCTGGCTGCTCCTCGACGCACCCCGCCGTGTCGAGTACGACGAGCTCATCGACCGCCTGTGGCCCGACGAGGTCCCACCGACGGCGCGCAACACGCTCCAGCACTACGTCTCGGCTCTCCGGCGTGCCCTCGGCAAGGACCGGATCGTCACGGTCGGCGGCGGGTACGAGTTGCAACTCACCGACGCCGTGCTCGACGCACGCGAGTTCGACGTGCTCGTCGACCTCGCGCACCGGGCGTCGCGCGACGGGTACGTCGAGCGTGCCGTGTCCCTCGCAGACAGCGCACTCGAGATGTGGAGGGGCAGGCCGTACCAGGATGTGTCCGGGAGCGACGCCGCCCTTCCCGAGATCCGGCGGCTCACCCGTTCGAGACAGGAGATCGAGGAGGTACGGCTAGCGTCCCTCATCGACATGGGCCGGCCCCAGCTCGCGGTCCCCGAGCTCGAGGCGATCACCCACGCCGAGCCGCTGCGGGAGCGGCCCTGGGAACTGCTGATGATGGCCAGGTACCGCAGCGGTGAACAGGCCGAGGCGCTCAGAGCGTTCCACACAGCCCGTGCACAGCTCGCCGAGCAGGTGGGTCTCGAGCCGGGCCCCGGGCTCGTGCGCCTCGAACGTCAGATTCTCCGCCACGACCCGACGCTCGTGGAGGTGACCGTTCCGAGGAGGACGAACCTCCCTCCCCCCGAGTGCGAGCTGCTGGGACGCTCGGAGGAGCTGGCGACCCTCGCCGAGCTCGCGACCCGCGGACCGGTCGTGACGTTGACCGGACCACCGGGGATGGGCAAGACGCACCTGGCGATCGAGACCGCCAGATCGATGGTGGATGTGCACGAGGACGGCGTCTGGATGGTGTCGCTGCGCGCAGAGACCACGATGCAGGAGGTCACCCGGGCGTTCTCCACCGGTGTCGGCGTGGACACCGGGGCCGATCTCGAGAAGCTCACGACCCACCTCCGCCATCTCGATGCGCTCATCGTCATCGACAACGCCGAGCATGTGACCGCCGAGTGTCGCCGGGTGATCGCCGAAGCACTCAAGGGCTCCCACGCGTTGCGGTTCCTCGTGACCAGCCGCGTGCCGATCGGCGTGTCGGGTGAGACAATCTGGCGGCTGCGGGGCCTCGAGACCGACACGGTGGAGGCCGGCACGCTCAGTCCCGCCGCAGAGCTCCTCACCTGGCGGATCCAGATGGTGGAGTCCTCGTTCCGGGTGACACGCGCCAACGTTGACAAGCTCAACGCGATCGCTTCACGGGCCGACGGCGTGCCCCTCGCCATGGTCCTGATGGCGTCGTGGCTCCCCGCGGTCGGCCTCGACGACGTGGTCGACCTGATGTCGTCACAGCAGGGCGCACCGGGAGCCGCCACCCTCGACAACGCCCTCAAGTGGAGCTACCGCTTGCTGTCGCCCGAGGACGTCGATCGTTTCAACAGCCTCGCGGTGTTCGTCGCGTCGTTCGATCTCGACGCCGCCCACGGGGTTGCAGGGCCGGAGCTGGACCGCCGGGCGATGATCGGTGTGATGGCCCGTCTCGTCGAGGCGTCCCTGCTCGAGACCCTGCGCGCACCCGACGGCTCCCTGCGCTACCGGATGCTGCTACCCATACGGGACCACGCCGTGTCGCTGCTGGAGGGATCCGGGCACCTCGAACGGGTCCACGCAGCGTACATCGCGGTGTTCCACGCCCGGGCACGGGAGTTCACGGCCGAGGGCTCGAGCACGGCGGGCCTGGTGCTGTGGCCGGTCGACCAGGACATCGCCGAGTACCGGGAAGTGATGCGTCTGGCGCTCACCCTCCGGGAGCCCGACGTCACCGCCGACATCGCGTCCGGGCTCACCGAGTACTGGTTCGCCCGGTTCCTCGCCTCCGAGGCACGGACCTGGCTCGCGCGCGCAGCACAGCTGTCCTCCCGGCCGCCCACGGCGTTCCACTCGTGGGCGGCCGGGTTCCTCGCCTACCTCGACGACGACCGGGACGCGGCGCGGCGCCACTTCCGGGCGAGCCTCGACGCAGCCTCCTCCGACGGGGACGACCCGATGCGGGCACGGGCCCTGTTCGGCCTCGGCCGACTCGAGCTCTTCCACGCCGAGGGCACCCTCGGTGCCGAACATATCGAAGAGGCGATCGCGATCTGGGCCGACGACCCATGCACCCTCCGGCTGCGCACCGAAGCACATCTGCTACTCGGCATGCGGGCGACGAGGCTCGGGGCCACCACCGATCCCCATCTCACGGCGGCCGCGTCGCTGCTCGACACCGTCGACGACGCCAGCCTGCAATCCTCGCTGCTCCGCTACCGGTCGCTGTCGGCGTGGAACCGTGGCGAGTTCGGGGCCGCAGCCGCACTCGCCGCCGACGCCGTCGCCGCGGCGCGCCGTGCCGACGACGCACCCAAGCTCTGCGGCGCCCTGACGCAGCTGTCGTTCTCGCTCACCGGCAACGGCGAGCCCGCCGAGGCAGCCCGGGTGATGCTCGAGGCACTCGACGTCGTCGAGGGTCGCAGCCTCGCCGACGTCGCGCAGGTGCTCTCGGGTGCGGTCGGGCTGATGCTCGACGGTGGCCATCACAGCGAGGCGGCCGAGGTGCTCGCCCTCCTCGACGAGCAGTACGAGCTCGCCGGGATGGGCCCGGTCGACACCGACCTGGCTGTGGTCGGCGAGTGGCGCAGCCGGCTCGCGGGGATCGAGCCGCCGGACCGGCCTGCTGCAGACACCATCGAGGCGGCTCGCCGGGTGCTGGTCGACACCGCGGGCACCTGACCACCCACCCGGCACCCCGGCGCTCGGGTCGCCCGCGGAGCTCCCGTCTAGGTGTACTCGGCCATCAGGTTGGTGTCACTCGGCTGATGGGCGGGCGACGTCCGAGGGAGGAGTGTCTCCGTCGGTGGTTGTAGTGCTCGAGCCATGATGGCAGAGCGTTGGTGCGTTCGTCGTTGCTTGTGAAGACCTGCCGGTAGGCCCATTCGGTTTGCAGGGTCCGGTTGAAGCGTTCGACCTTGCCGTTCTGCCAGGGGCAGTGGGGCCGTATCGTGACGTGTCGGGCCCCGATCGCGTCCAGTGCGTCGGTGAACGCCCGGCTCTTGGTATAGGACCAGTGGTTGTCGGTGTCCCGATTCAGGTGAAACGCTCAGCGATCGGCGCACTTGTCGAGCGCACCACGCGATTCACGATGTTCATTCATCTGCCACGCGAGGACGGATACGGCAAGGTCCCCCGCACGAAGAACGGACCGGCCTTGGCCGGCTACGGCGCCATCACCATGAAGAACCGACTCGCCGAGTCGATGACCACCCTGCCCGACCAGCTCCGCCGATCCCTCACATGGGACCGAGGTAAGGAACTCTCCGCCCACGCCCAGTTCACTGTCGAGACCGATATCCAGTCTTCTTCGCCGACCCGAAAAGCCCCTGGCAGCGCGGCACCAACGAGAACACCAACGGACTGCTCCGCCAATACTTCCCCAAGGGCACCGACCTCTCCCGCTGGGACGCCGAAGAGATCGAAGCCGTCGCCGCCACCATCAACTCGCGTCCACGCAAGATCCTCGGCTGGCGAACACCCGCCGAAGCCCTCGACGAGCATCGACGATCCCTCCAACAACCCGGTGTTGCGACCACCGATTGAATCCGCCCACAACCCCAGGATCCATGTGCTAGGCATGTGGGGAGCTATCGCCTCGGTGGAGGCGCAGAAGGAGACACACGTATGCAGCGCTCTCGAAGGAGATCCATGGGGCGGTTCACGACCCTGCTCGTCGCCGTCCTCATCGCCGGGCTCGCCGCTCCCGTCGCGGCCGGCGCGAGCAGATCGGACGATCGAGACGAACGACCCGATCACGGAAGGGAAGAACGCGAACACGACATCGTCGACCTGCGGTTCCTGACCTTCTCGGACTGGCACGGTCAGATCGATCCCCTGTTCGTGTTCGGTCAAGGGACCTTCGGGGGGGCCGCCGAACTGTCGGCCTACTTCCGCGCCGAGGAGGCGGACAACCCGAACACCCTGATCTTCACCGCAGGGGACGCCTACGGGGCTTCGCCGCCGTTGTCGAGCTTCTTCGGTGAGGAACCCGCGGTGCGTTCCATGCGCATGATGGGCGTCGACGCCGACGGCCTCGGCAACCACAACTTCGACCGTGGCATCGCCCCCTTGCAAGGGCTCATCGACATCGCACGGAGCCGCAGCGCCAACGAGCCGGGTGACCCCTTCGTGTACGTCTCGGCCAACCTCAAGAACCGTAGGAACCAGCTCAAGCACGTCAAGGACTACAAGATCTTCGAGATCGACGACGTCAAGGTGGCGGTCATCGGGGTCATCAACCCGGAAGCGCCGACGCTCGTGTTCCCCGGATCGTTCGGCGACCTCCGGATCACCGACCCGGTGAAGGCCGCGAACCGGGCTCGCCGGGAAGCCAAGCGGCGCGGCGCGGACGTGTTCGTCCTCCTCGCCCACATGGGTGTCACCGACTTCGATGCCTCCGGCGCTCCGATGGGACCGCTCGTCGACCTCGCCAACGGCGTGCGGGGCTTCGACGTGATCGTCGGCGATCACACGAACGTCGAGTTCGCCGGTGAGATCAACGGCGCGTTGGTGGTCGAGAACCGGAGCAAGGGGCGCACCTACGCCAGGGTGGACGTCCAGGTCGAGGAGCGGCGCAAGCACCGTTTCCGTGTCACCGACCGGTCGGCGGCCTTCGTGGAGCCGGTCAGCTCCGCCGTGACCCCCGACCCCGACATCGTGTCGTTCCTCGAGCCGCTGCGAGCCCAGCTCAACGCGATCTTGGGGACCGTGATCGGGCAGTCGACCGTCTTCATCCCCAGGGCCGACGAGTGCGGGCAGTCCTCCGGCCGAACCTGCGAGTCGCTGGTCGGCGACGTCGTGACCGACGCCCTGCGCGACCGCTACGGCACGGACTTCGCCATCACCAACTCGGGAGGCCTGCGGGCCGACCTGACATGTCCGACGACCGACGACCCGAACGATCTGTGCCCCGCTCCCGATGGCGGCGACTTCGAGATCACCGCAGGTCAGGTGCTCACCGTCCTGCCGTTCGGCAACTCGGCGGTCACCTTGTCGGTGACGGGCGACGAACTGAAGCAGCACCTCGAGCAGGGTGTCTCGGCCATGCCGGGCGTGTCGGGACGGTTCGCCCAGGTGTCGGGCCTGTGCTTCACCTACGACATCGACGCCCCCGTCGGGAGCCGGGTGCTCTCTGCGGTGTTCCAGAACGCCGACGGGACGTGCTCGGCCACGGCGGTCGATCTGACGGCGGCGAGCACCTACACCCTGGCCGAGAACGACTTCATGGCCAGCGGCGGCGACGGGTACCCGAACCTCATCTCGAGGGCCGTGACCCGGGACCTGCTCGACCAGGTCGTCTCCGACTACATCGCAGCGAACACGCCGATCACCCCCACCATCGACGGGCGGATCACCTGCACCGCGTCGGCAGGGGGAACCTGCCCGGCGCCGCTGCCCTAGCCACCGGAGGGGCGTTCGTCGCGACGCGCTCGCGTCGCGACGAACGCCCTGCCGTCATCCCGAGGCCAGGTTCCGGTACGTCGCCGCGAAGCGGAGGTACGTATCGACGCCGTCGTCCTGACGGGCGATCTCGGCCTCGGTGAGGTCCCGCAGCGGTCTGGCGGGGATCCCGACCCCCAGCGTCCACGGTGGGATCTCCTTGCCTTCGGGGAGGATCGAACCGGCCGCCAGCCAGGCCCCTTCGCCGACCCGCGAGCCGCTCAGCACGATGGCGCCGATGCCGATGAGGCAGCGATCGCCGACGGTGGCGCCGTGAACGATCGCGCCATGACCGACGGTCACCCGCCGCCCGATGGTGCACGGCACGCCCTCGTCGGCGTGGAACACGGCGTTGTCCTGGAGGTTCGTCTCGTCGCCGACCGAGATCGGGGCGAGCTCGGCCCGCATGACCACCCCGAACATGATCACGGCCAGGCGGCCGATCTCGACGTCCCCGTAGATACGGGCGGTCGGCGCGACGAACGCCGTCGGATCGATGGTGGCGGCAGGGAGGTCCATGGGTTCCATGGGCGGTCACCGTAGCGCACGGAGGCGACGGGCCCGCGGCTCTCTCGGCGGTACGCTGGTGCGATGGACATCGACCGGATCGACGGCGCGTTCCGCGAGGCGGACGAGTCGCTCAGGACCGACATCCGTCGCGTGGGGAACCAGCTCGGCGAGGCGCTCGTCCGTCAGCATGGCGCCGGGTTGCTGGAACGCGTCGAGGCGGTGCGAGCCATGGCCAAGCGCGCTCGCGGTGGCGACACGGCCGCGGGCGACGAGCTCCGTGCGCTCGTCGAGGCCATGCCGGTGGGGGACACGATCCCGCTCGTGCGCGCCTTCACGACCTACTTCCACCTCGCCAACGCCGTCGAGCAGGTCCATCGGGTCGGGGATCTGGCTGCCGAGTCCCATGTCCCGCCGATGGTCGATGCGGTCGATCGCATCGCCGCCGCCGAGGTACCCGTGGAACTGGTCGAGAGGGTCCTGTCCGAGCTCGAACTCCGCCCGGTGCTCACGGCGCATCCGACCGAGGCGGCTCGCCGGACGTTGCAGGTGAAGCTGCGGATCATCGCCGAGCTGCTCGACGATCGGCTCGATCCCCGGATCACGCCCTTGGAGATCGACCGGATCGACCGCCGGATCGCCGAGCTGATCGACGAGATCTGGGAGACCGACGAGCTCCGGGTCGAGAAGCCCACCCCCGTCGACGAGGCTCGATCGATGATCTTCTACCTCGATCAGCTCCATCGCGCCGTCATGGGCGACCTCGCCGAGGAACTGGACCTCCAGCTCGGTCGTCTCGTCCCTGGCTCCACCGAACGCGTCGCCATCCGGTTCGGCACCTGGGTGGGCGGGGACCGTGACGGCAATCCGGCCGTCACCCCGGAGGTCACCCTCGACGTCCTCCGCCTCCAGCATCAGCACGGGATCCGCGACCTCATCGAGGATGTCGAGTCCCTTGCCGAAGAGCTGTCGGTGTCGGAGCGGATCTGGCCGGTGTCCGACGAGCTCGTGGCGTCCCTGGACCGCGACCGGGATCTGTTGCCCGACACGTGGCGACGGTTCCGGTCGCTCAACGCGTACGAGCCGTATCGCCTCAAGCTCGCCTACGTCCATCGCCGGCTCCACGCCACCTCCGAGCGGATCCTCGAAGGCAGCGTCCACGTCCCCGGCGTCGACTACGCCGGACCCGAGGAGCTGCTGGCCGAGCTCCGCATCGTGCAGCGATCCCTCGATCAGCACGCCGGCGGGCTGATGGCCCACGGCTCGGTGGCGCGCCTGATCAGGAAGGTGGAGACGTTCGGGTTCCATCTCGCCACGATGGACGTGCGCGCCCACGCCGAGCGGCACCACGAGACCCTCGCGGTGCTGTACCGCAGGATCGGGATCGACTACGGGGACCTCGATGCCGGTCGACGAGCGGAGCTGCTGGGCCGGGATCTCGACGGAGGCCGACCGATCGCTCCCGCCGACGCCGTCGGCCCGACCTTGGGCGACACCTTCGGCACGTTCGTGGCGATCCGCGAGGCCCTCGACGCGTACGGCCCGCGGGTCATCGAGTCCTACATCGTGTCGATGACCCGCGACGTCGACGACATCTTGGCGGCGGTGGCCCTGGCCAGGGAGGCCGGCCTCGTCGACATCCCCGGCGGCGTCGCCCGCGTCGGGTTCGTTCCGCTCCTCGAGACCATCGAGGAGCTGAGGCGAGCCGGCGGGTTCCTCGACCGTCTCCTGGCGGTGCCGTCGTACCGGCGCCTGGTCGAACTCCGCGGGGACCTGCAGGAGGTCATGCTCGGCTACTCGGATTCCAACAAGCAAGGCGGGATCACCACCAGCCAGTGGGAGATCTACAAGGCACAGCGGGAACTGCGCGACGCCGCTGCGCGCCACGGGGTCATCCTGCGCCTGTTCCACGGCCGCGGAGGGACCGTGGGCCGGGGCGGGGGCCCGACGCACGAGGCGATCCTCGCTCAGCCCTTCGGGACGATCGAGGGCGCCCTCAAGCTGACCGAGCAAGGCGAGGTCGTCTCCGACAAGTACGGGCTACCCAAGCTGGCGAGCCGCAACCTCGAACTCGCCGTTGCCTCGGTCCTGGAGGCGTCGCTCCTCCACCGCGAGCCGCGGCAGCCGCCGGAGGTCCTGGCCCGATGGGACGAGGCGATGGATCACATGTCGTCGGCGGCGTACCGAGCGTACCGGCGTCTGGTCGACGATCCCGACCTGGTCCCGTACTTCCTCGCTTCGACGCCCGTCGAGGAGCTCGCCGAGATGAACATCGGGTCGCGTCCGTCGCGGCGTCCGGGGGGTGGCGGGGGCCTCGAGGATCTACGGGCGATCCCGTGGGTGTTCGGGTGGACCCAGTCCCGCCAGATCGTGCCGGGGTGGTTCGGCGTCGGGTCGGGCCTGCACGCGCTGGAACGGGCGGGTGAATGGCCCCAGGCGGAGGAGATGCTGCGCGAATGGTCCTTCTTCCGGACGTTCCTGTCGAACGTCGAGATGACGTTGGCCAAGACCGACCTCGTGATCGCCCGCTCCTACGTGGAGCAGCTCGTTCCTCGGTCGAGGTGGCACGTCTTCGAAGCGATCGAGGAGGAACACGCCCGCACGGTGGCCGCCATCGGGAAGCTGACGGGCCGCCCGCTGCTCGCCGACAACCCGATCCTGGCGCGGACCCTTCGGGTTCGGGACGCGTACCTCGACCCGATCAACCATCTCCAGGTGTCGCTGCTGGCCCGGTCGCGCGGCGAGGCCGATCCCGATCCGGAGCTGCGCCGGGCCTTGCTGCTGACCGTCAACGGCATCGCCGCCGGTATGCGGAACACGGGATGAGGCGGCGGCGTCGAACGTCGGGAACCCGACGGTTCGGGATGCCGGGGGACCGTCGCGGCTTGACAGCATCGTCACCGAAGTGAGCGGGAGGGACGATGTCCTCATTGCCGGAACTGCCAGCCGATTGGGAGCCCACACGAGCCACGTTGCACGCGTACGCCAAGGCCGTCGGGGCGCTCCCGCGGGCGTTCGCCGTGTTCCATCCCAAGTGGTGGCACATCTCCTTGAAGGTGCGTCCCGACGGTCTGGTGACCGAACCGATGCCCCTGCCCGACGGGGCGACGGCGTTCGTGCGGATGGATCTGCGCTCGCATCGGGCCATCGTGGAGTCGAGCCATGGGGATCGCTTCGAGTTCCCCTTGGACGCGGGGACGACCGCGACCGAGCTGGGGGATGCCATGGTCGCTGCCGTCGCCGAGCTCGGGCTCGCCGGTGACGTCGATCGCGCGAAGTACGACGACGGCGAGCCGCGGGTCTACGACCCGGCGGCGGCCTCGGCGTACTTCGATCTCGTCCAGGTCGTCGACACCGTGTTCACCCGGCATCGCAACACCCTCGAGGGCGTCGTCGGTCCGATCCAGTTGTGGCCCCACGGTTTCGATCTCGCCTTCGAGTGGTTCGGAACCTGCGTGGAGACCTACGAGGAGGACGGCGAGACCACCGAGTACCCGTCGCAGCTCAACCTGGGCTTCTACCCGGCGGGCGACGCCTACTTCTATTCGAACCCGTGGCCCTTCGAGAAGGACCGGCTCGTGGGCCGCGAGCTGCCCGCTCCGGCCCGGTGGCACACCGAAGGATGGGAAGGCACGATGTTGCCGTACGACGAGATCCGGTCGGATCCCGATGCCACCGAGAAGCTCCTCGCCTTCGCCAAGGCGGTCCATGAGATCGCCGCGCCCACGCTCATGGCCTGACCCGAACGTGGGGCGGCGCCTCGATGTCCTCAGGCCTCGGTTCTGAGTCGCCTGATCTCTTCGGCGATGTCGGCGGCGGCCTGCTCGAGGTCCCGTTGACGTTCCTCGAGCAGCGCCAGGACGTCGTCGACGTCGGCGGGGTCCCGGTGGCGTTCGCCGCCGCAGCAGTGGCCGCGGCTCGCCCCTGGTCCCATGTCCCGGCGCATGCGTCCGCCCATGCCTGGTCCCATGTCCCGGCGCATGCGTCGACCCATGCCTCGGCCCATGCCTCGGCGCAGGCCTCGGCCCGATCGCTCGTCGGTGTGTTCGTGACAGCTCACGTTGGCGCTCCTTGCTCGTATCGGCCGATGAAGTCGGCGATGGATGTGTGTGTGCGTCTCAGCGCCTCCACCCAGGCGTCGAGGAGGTCTCGACCCTCGGGGGTCAGCTCGTAGGTCCGTTTCGATCGTCCGGGGAGATCGTGGCGCCACTGGCTGGTCACGATCCCCTCCGCCTCGAGCGACCGGAGGAGCCGGTAGAGGTTGCCGATGTCGACGCCGTCTCCCGCCAAGCCGGTGTAGAGGCGCTCGAGCAGGTCGTAGCCGTGGGTGGGCCCGTTGCGGATCGCCAGGAGCAGCTCCGGCTCGATCGAACGGGCCACCCTGGCGTCGACCTGCCATGTCCCATCGGGAGCCTTCCGCCGGAAGCGGCTGGATCGGGGACCGCGGCGTCGTCCTGGGTGGTGTCCACGCTGATGCATGTCGATAGCATACATGTGTGTCACATATATGTGAACGACATCCTTTCGCCCGGCGGCGGGAGCCGAGGATCGAGGGCGCTGCGGGCGGCGGTAACGTACGGGGCATGGAGACGCATCCGACGAGCCTGTGGGAGGCCACCGCCGGAGACCGGCCACGGCGCCCGGCCGTCGCCGGCGACATCGCGGTGGACGTCGCCATCGTCGGTGGCGGCTACACCGGTCTGTGGACGGCCTATGCCCTCAAGACCACCGACCCCGCGCTCCGGGTGGCGCTCATCGAGGCCGAGCAGGTCGGGTTCGGCGCCTCGGGACGCAACGGCGGCTGGGTCTCGGGCAAGCTGTCGGGGCTCGATATGCTGCTCGCCGACCCCCGGGGACGTACCTCGGCCATCCGGCTGCAACGGGAGATGATCGACACCGTCTCCCGCATCGGCGACGTCATCTACGAGGAAGGCATCGACTGCGGATGGGCCCATGGCGGCACGATCGTCGCCGCCACCCGACCCCCGCACGTCGACCGGCTCAAGGAGACCATCGAGCTCCGTCATGCCGTCGGCTTCGGCGAGGACGACTACCGATGGCTCGACGCCGCCGAAGCGCAAGAGCGACTCCACACCTCGCGGAGCTACGGCGCGTCGTACACGCCGCACTGCGCCGCGGTCGATCCTCTGCGACTCGCCCGCGGTCTGGCCGATGCCATCGACCGCCTCGGCGTGGACGTCTACGAATCGACCCCGGCTCGTCGGATCGATCCGGGCATGGTCAGGACCGACCATGGCGACGTCCGGGCCGAGGTCGTCGTCCGCGCGACCGAGGCGTACACGGCCCGGTTCCCGGAGCTGCGACGCGACATCGTGCCCGTCTACTCGCTGATGATCTCCACCCCTCCGCTCGACCCGGCCACCTGGTCGCAGCTCGGGCTGCAGCGACGCGAGACGTTCTCCGACGGCAGGAAGCAGGTGATCTACGGCCAGCGGACCGACGACGGCCGGCTGGCCTTCGGCGGTCGGGGAGCCCCGTACCACTTCGGGTCGCGGATCCGGCCCTCCTACGACTCGGAACCCGCGGTCTTCGAAGGCCTGCGGGAGGCCCTCGTCGATCTCTTCCCGGTCCTCGAAGGCGTCGAGATCGACCACCGCTGGGGCGGTCCACTGGCGGTCACCAGGGATTGGCTGCCCACGGTCACCTTCGATCGTGACACGAAGATCGGATGGGCCGGGGGCTACGCCGGTCAAGGGGTGGCGACGGCGAACCTGGCCGGGAGGATCATGTCCGACCTCATCCTCGGGCGGGACACCGACATCACCTCGCTCCCGATCGTGGGGCATCGGTCCCGGCGCTGGGAACCCGAGCCGCTGCGCTGGCTCGGGATCAACCTCGGGCTGGCGATGAGCAAGCACGTCGACCGTTCCGAGGACCGGACGGGCCAGGCCCCGCGCCGCCGCAGCGCGGTGATGAAGCGGCTCATCGGCCTCTGACGACCGGCCGCATCTCGGCCGGACGTGGTCCGTCGACCGCTTCCCGGGTGGACGTCGGAGGCGGCCGGCAGCCACTAGCGTCGACACCCATGACGACCGACGCCTCCTCATCGTCAGATCCGAACACACCCGTGCCGTCGACCCCGTTCCCGGGGTTGTCGGCCGACGCGGTGGCCGAACGGCGACGTGCCGGCCTCGTCAACGGCAGCCCCTCGCGGGGCTCACGCTCGGTGGGGAGCATCCTCGCCGCCAACATCTTCACGCGCTTCAACGCCATCATCTCGGCGATGCTCGCCGTCGTGCTGACCTTCGGCAGGCTGCCGGACGCCCTCTTCGGTGGCGTCATGATCGTCAACGCCGCCATCGGCATCGTCCAGGAGCTCCGCGCCAAGATCACCCTGGATCGCCTGCGGCTCATCGTCACGCCGACCATCACGGTGGTCCGGGACGGTGAGGCGTCGGAGATCCCGGTCGACGAGATCGTCCTCGGCGACGTGATGATCCTCCGCCAGGGGGACCAGATCCCTGCGGACGGAGAGGTGCTCGCCGCCGACGGGCTCCAGGTCGACGAGTCCCTCGTCACCGGCGAAGCCGACCCGATCGACCGGCTCCCCGGAGACCCGGTGCTGTCCGGGTCGTTCGTCATCGCCGGCAACGCCTACGTCCGGACCACCGCCGTCGGTGAAGCCGCCTACGCCCGCCGTCTGGCGGCCGAAGCCCGGGAGTTCTCCCTCGCTCGAAGCGAGCTCCGCGACGGGATCGACCGGATCCTCAGCTTCGTCACCTGGCTCATCCTGCCGACCGCCGCGCTGTTGGTGTGGAGCCAGCTCCAGACCGGACACGGTGTGCCCGCTGCAGCCGTGTCGACCGTCGCCGGGGTCGTCGGGATGGTCCCGCAGGGACTCGTGCTCCTCGTGTCGATGGCGTTCGCCGTGTCGGTGATCCGACTGGGCCGGCGGAACGCGCTCGTCCAGGAGCTCCCCGCGGTCGAGACCCTGGCCAGGGTCGATCTGGTCGCCGTCGACAAGACCGGCACGTTGACGACCGGGCAGATGAGCGTCGACGCGGTGGAGCCGATCGCCGTCGACCCGGTCGAGTTGCGATCGGCCCTGGCCGCGATCGCCGCCACCGAACCGCATCCGAACCCGACCCTGGCGGCTATCCGGCGCGCGTACCCCGACGACCCCGGATGGACGATCACGGGTCGGGTGCCGTTCTCGTCACATCGCAAGTACTCGGCGGTGGAGTTCGCCGAACACGGCGTGTGGATCCTCGGTGCGCCGTCGAGCGTTGGCGCCGGGCTGTCCGAGGACCGTCACAGGAGGGTCGCCTATCTGGCGTCCACGGGCAGGCGGGTCCTCCTCGTCGCCAGGGCCGAACGGCTTCCGGATCCATCCGAGCCGCTGGACGGTGTGGTGCCGGTGGCGATCGTCTCGATCCTCGAGGAGGTGCGGGACGACGCCGAGGCGACGATCGCCTACTTCCTCGAGCAGGGGGTTCGGGTCAAGGTGATCTCGGGGGACGACCCCGGAACGGTCGCGGCCATCGCCGCCAAGGTCGGGATCCCGGGCGCGCAGCGGGCCGTGGACGCACGGGAGCTTCCCGCGTCGGGAACCCCTCGGTATCGGGAGGCGGCCGATGGGTACGTCGTCTTCGGCCGGGTCGTTCCCGAGCAGAAACGGGACCTCGTCACCGCGTTCCAGGATGCGGGCCACGTGGTGGCGATGACCGGTGACGGCGTCAACGACGTTCCGTCGCTCAAACGGGCCGACATCGGCATCGCCATGGGCTCGGGATCGCCCGCGACCCGGGCGGTGGCTCAACTCATCCTCCTCGACGACCGGTTCGCGTCGCTGCCGGCGGTCGTGGCGGAAGGCAGGAGGGTGATCGCCAACATGGAACGGGTGGCGAAGCTGTTCCTGGCCAAGACGGTCTACGCCACCCTGCTGGCGATCGCCTTCGGGGTCGCGGTGCTGCCGTTCCCGCTGCTCCCGCGACATCTCACGCTGATCGGGACGCTGTCGATCGGGATCCCCGCGTTCGTTCTGTCCTTCGAGCCCTCCAAGGAGCCCGCTCGTTCGGGGTTCGTGGGTCGGGTGCTCCGGTTCGCGATCCCTGCGGGTCTGGTCGCGGGTCTGGTCGGGTTCGAGACCTTCGTGATCGCCCGCAGCCCGTTCGTCGGGATGTCGCTCGAGTCCGCGCGTAGCGTCACCTCGATCACGCTCCTGGCGGTGGGTCTGGTGATCCTGCGCGAGCTGATGGAGCCGCTCGACGTGTCACGCCGCCGCTTGCTCGTCGCCTTGGTGGTCGCCGCGGTCGCCGCCGTCGCGGTGCCGCCGGCCAGACGGTTCTTCGCGTTGGAGGTCCCCGACCTCGCCGGCTTGGCGATCGTCGCCGTCGGTGCGTTGACGTCGCTGGTCGCGCTCCATCTGGCGGTCATCGCGGTGGCCTGGATCGCGGATCGATGGTTCCCGGATCGGGCCGGACTCGAGCGCGAGGTCCTCAGGAGCGGCTGATGCGGGCCGCCCGCTCGCGTTCGGAGAGGCGGAGGCGACGTTCGATGGCCTCCAGGGTCGAGTCACTCGCCGGGAGATCGAACGCCCCGGAGACCGCAGCGGCGAGGTCGGCGCGATAGTCGTGACCGTGGGCACGGAACTCGCCGGGGACGACGTCGGCGGCGTTCTTCGTGTCCACGGCGGTGAGCCAGAACGTCGCCGCGGGAGCCCAGCGTTCGCGGGCCGGCACCGCGGTCGGTCGACCGTTCGCGCCGAGCCATGAGGGTCGGTGGGTGAGGAGCGACACGTCGAAGCGGGTGACGGGATCCTCCGGATGTTCGAGGAACGAGTGGCGCCATCGCCGACCCGATCGTCGGGCGGCTCGGATGGCGGCGCCGCTGGCGAAGCTGAGGGCGTAGGACGGACCGGCCTCCAGGGCTCGGTACCGCCACCTGCTGCGATACGGCGTTCCCACCCAGAGGGCGCCGGTGAGGCCGAAGCGGTCGGGGTCGGCCGGATCGGTGTCGCCCAGCGCGTCCTGCCCGGTTCTGGCCCCCAAGCTCTCGCCGTACACGACGAGGCGGGGCGGTGTGGCGAGGGCGGCCAGACGCTCGGCGATCGCTTCGAGGAGGGCGCGGTTCTGAAGAGCCCCGGTGTCGATCCGATCGGGTGACAGGATGGAGGGGCGTTTGCCGTACTGGACGGCGACCGTGGCGATGTCCCCGCCGGTCAGGTACTCGGCGGCCTCGATCGCGATCGGGTTGACGTACCCGGTCCCGGCCGGCGACGCGACGACGATCGTCGAACGCCTGAACGCCCCGGTGCGCTCGAGCTCGGCGATGGCGAGCGCGACCCTCCGGTCGATCGTCCCAGCCGATCCGACACCGACATAGACGCGGATCGGTTCGGCGACGGCGGCGCCGGTCACGTCGGCGATCCGCCGCTGGGTGGCGGCGTCGGAGACGAACCGGCGACCCTCGACGGTGAGATCGTCGTAGGCGACGAGGCTCCCAGGGCCGCCCGACACGGTGGGTCGGCTCGGCGGTGCGCCGTAGCCGGGCTCGATACGCTCCTCGGCGGCCTCGGCGCCCTCGATCACACGGCGGGCGGCGCCGACGATCGCCGCGACGGCGGGGGCGGCGGCGATCGGTCCGGTGGCGGCGAGCCACCACGATGGACGTCCGCCGGCCGTGACGGCGGATCGCTCGGCCAGCCACCTCGCCGTCGACGTCTCGGCACCGGCGAGCACATCGACGGCGAACGAGAGCGCCGTCGATGTGCTCGCCGGTGCCGAGA
>JALVQZ010000251.1 GCA_027036355.1 Acidimicrobiia bacterium
GTCTCGGCCACGGCGCGGTCCGGCGCCGGTTCGCGGGTCGGGCGTGCCGCGGCCCGGGGACGGGGCGAGCGTTTCCGCTCCGGCGGCGCGGCCGCCTGCAGCCAGCGGACGACCGTGAGGAACACCACGAGGACGACGGTCACCGCGTAGCCGACGACGACGTACGGGTTGCCGCTATCGGTGCCGGCGACGATCCCGTGCAAGAGCGCGGCCAGGAACGTTCCGAAGGCGAGGAAGTGGAGGACCCGCCACGCCGACTGGCCGATCCACTTCTTGACGTAGAACGAGGCGGTGATGATGAACAGGGCGTAGAACGCCATGATCCCCCACGCCACGGCGACCGGTTCGAACGTCGACGAGCCAGGGACGAGGAGGTCCTTCAGCCCGAACTCGACGTAGTCGTGATTGGCGAGGGCCACCATGTGAACGATGGTCGCGAGGAGCGCCCCGATCGACAGGGACTCGTGGAACCAGTTCAACGACTTGGTCTTGACCGCGCGACCGAGGATGCCCGTGGACAGGAACAGTCCCCACACGCTCGCCAGCGCCAGCAGGGCGAACGCGGCGAGTCCCGATCCGCGGATCACGAGCCACTCGATGCTCATGCCGCTACCTCCCAGCCCACCGTCGCGTACACCGAACCGTCGTGCCAGACGGCCAGAGCCGAGCGGATCCACGGCTGACGCTCGGCCCAGGCCAGTCCGTCGACCCCCCGGATGAGGATGGCCTTCGCCGCCGCCTCGGCTTCGACGGCGGTCGCCGTCCATGCGGTGGCGCTGAGGATCGGTGTGTCTGCCGGGCGACCCGTGCGCGGGTCGATGATGTGGTGGGCTTCGCCGGTGTCGGTCGACCAGCGGCGGCGGGTGCGCGAGCTCGTCGCCAGCGCACCGCGTCCGATGGTGACCGTCAGGGATTCGTTGTCCCACGGATCGACGATCTCGACCTTCGCCGCCGGGTACGCCGAGCGGACGTCGCCGCCTGCCGATGCGACGAGGGCGAGTCCCATCTCGACGGCTTGATCGCACGTGTATCCCTTGGCGATCCCACCGAAGTCGAGCGCCGTTCCCGGACTGCGGGTCAGTTTCCCGTCGTCGATGCGCCATCGTGGGGTCCGGCTCGAGGCCGCTGGCGCCTCTCTGCGAGTCCCGGCGACCTCTTCGAACGTGGCGTCGTATCCCCATCGTCGCACGGCATCGCCGACGGCCGGGTCGACGAGACCCTCGGTGCGGGTGCGCATCTGCTCGGCGAGGGTGAGGATCCGGGCCATGTCGGGCGGGACGGGAACGGTCTCCCGCGGGTCGGCGTTGAGCAGGCTGAGGTCGCTGTCGGCACGGAATCGACTGAAACGGCGTTCGCGGGAGGCGAAGAACCGCTCGATCTGTTCGGCCGAGTGGCCATCGTCGAGGACGACCGACACCTCGGTTCCCATGGCCCGGAACGTGTGGAGCCTCATGATCCCTTGCTCTTGGTCGGGGGCGGAGGAGGCGGGGGAGCGGACGACCCGCCGCCGCCACCACCCGACGACGGCGTGGGCTGCGCCTGAACCGTCACCGTGCGGACGATCACCTCGGGGGGCGGAGGCGGGACCGGCGTGTAACGGACGACGACGAGGCCGCGCTCGGGTGGTTCGGGCACGGGCGCCATCGTGGTCGTCGTCACCTCGGCGACGGTGGTGGGTGGTGGCGGCGGTGGGGGTTCCTCTGCGGCGTCGGTGGTCGTCTGGGTGGCGGCCTGGACCGCCAAGGCGGTCGTTCCCCAGGCCACCGCGGCGCCGGTCCATGCGGCGATACGCGCCCAGCGGTTCGGGAAGAGTCGCTTGATGAACATCATCAGCCTCCTTGGTCGGCTGGTTCGGCGTCTTCGACGACGGTGAGGACCACGTCGTTCTCGATCAGGACCTGGAGGACGGCATCGGGGAGCACCTGTTCGCCGTCGGGTCCGATCTCCGAGGCGTAGCCGGAGGCCTGCAGGACCCGGGTGATCGACTCGGGAAGTCCCTCCACCTCGATCGGCGTCGGCGGTACGACGACCTCGACGGGCTCGGGGAGCGTGGTCGTGGTCGTCGTCGACGACGTGGCCTCGGCCACCGGCGCCGGGAGCGGATCCTCGGCATCGGGGAGCAGCAGCAGCATCGGGACGATCGCCGCCAGGGTCACCACGATGGCCGCGACGATCGAAGCCGCTCCGGTGGCCGTGTCCTTGGGCGCCGACGGTCGCCGATCAGTCATCGCCGCCCTCCTTGGTGGCTTCGTTCGCCTTCTTGCGGGCTTCCTTCAGGTGCTTCTCGGCCTTGGCGTACTCCCCTCGGGCCGCCTTCTCCTCGGCCTTCGCGAGTTTCTCTCGGGCCTCGTCGATCTTGTCCTGCTTCCCGCCGGCGGCGACGGCCGCATCGATGGCGGCGACCGTCTCGGCGTAGGCTGCCTGGTACGTCTCGGCGGTGGACCCCGAGCCTCGATCTTCCGCCCCTCCGCCGTCGCCCGCGGCCGTGACGGTGGTGGTCGTCGCCGGGGGGACGGACTTGGTGACGGTCTTGACGACCGGTGGCGGGGCGGGCGGTCCCGGCAGCGGCATCCCTTCGGAGTCGCAGATCGCCCGCAGGGCATCGAGGGCAGCCTGTTCGAGGGGAGTGATCGCCTCGGCGGCTTCCTTGTCGACGAGCTGGAGGCCTTCGGGTCCGCAGGCGGCGGCGAGGTCGTCGGCGGTCGACAGGGCCGGGATCGCCACCGTGGTCGTCGTGGTGGTGGTCTCGGCGACGGTGGTGCTGACCGCGGCGACCACGGTGGTGGTCGTGGTGTCCTCGGCCGGGGTGTCGGTCCCGCCGGCGAGGGCGACGGCGGCCAGCGCCGACACCGGCACCAGCAACACACCGGCGATCAACGACGTCGGGAACTTCCGCTCCTTGGATGGGCTCGGCACGTTGGCGCTCCTCGAGGGCTCGACGGTTGCGTGGATCGACGGACGTCAGTCGTCGTCTTCGCCGCCGTGGTCGTCGTCGTCCTCGCGTTCGTGCTCGCGCTCATCGTCGTCCTCGTCATCGTCATCGTCGTCGTACGAGCGTCCGCCGTCGTCACCGTTGGCGGTGGTGGTGTCGGTGACGGTGGTGGTCGTCGCCGGGGGGACGGACTTGGTGACGGTCTTGACGACCGGTGGCGGGGCGGGCGGTCCCGGCAGCGGCATCCCTTCGGAGTCGCAGATCG
>JALVQZ010000252.1 GCA_027036355.1 Acidimicrobiia bacterium
GCGCACCGAGCGCCTCCAGGACCCGGTCGCTTCCGTACACCAGGCTCAGACGCTCCCACATGAACGTCGAGATGACGACCCGCCAGCCGTCGCCCACCGCTCCGAGCCGGTAGGCGTCGTCGACGACGACGTCGTCGACGAACACCTCGTTGAAGTTGGCCGAGCCCGTCATCTGCCGAAGGGGACGGGCGGTGATCCCCGGCGCCTTCATGTCGACGATGAAGGCGGTGAGACCTCGATGCTTGGGGAGGTCCGGATCGTGCCGAGCGATGAGCAGACCCCAGTCGGAACGATGCGCGAAGGTCGTCCACACCTTCTGCCCGGTGATCCGCCATTGCCCGCCGTCCCGCACGGCCCGGGTACCCAAGCCGGCGAGGTCCGAGCCGGCGGCCGGTTCGGAGAAGAGCTGGCACCACACCTCGTCGCCCCGCAGGAGCGGCCGCAGGAACCGGTCGCGCTGTTCGTCGCTGCCGTGTTCGAGGACCGCCGGCCCGCACCATCCCGTCCCGATGATCAGCGCGTCCCTGGGAACGTCGAAGCGGGCCTCCTCCTCGGAGAAGATGAGCTGCTCGATCAGGGTGCCGCCGCGACCGCCGTACCGACGGGGCCAGGCGATCCCGGCCCAGCCTTCGTCGAACTTGAGGCGCTGCCACCGTCTCGCCTCGTCGAGCTTGCGCTCCTCTTCGTCGGGCGTCCACTCGGCGACGATCGCCGAAGGCGCCACCACCCACGGGGGAAGCGGTTCCGCGTTGGCCTCCAGGAACGCCCTGGCCTCGGCCCGGAACGCGGCCTCCTGGGGTGAGTCGACCGGCTGCATGGTCGCAGCTTACGCGACGGATCGAGCCGACAGATCAGCCGACGGTGAGGCCGCTGACGAGGAACTCCGCCGTCGCATCGGCGATGGCGTGAACGTGCTGTTTCGGCTCGTCGGTGTCCATCACGACGCGACCCCCGGTCATGATGGTCTGCTCGACGAGTCGTCCGGCGAGCATCGGCGGCATCCTCCGGAACCGTCCTTGCTCGACCCCCTCGAGGTAGATCTCCATGATCGTCTCGGCCATGCCGGCGTGGGTGCGGGCGATGGCCGCCTGAGCCTCGAGGGAGAGCCGAGGGACCTCGGTGTGCAGGATCAGGCCGAGATGGTCGGTGGCGACGAACTCGACCATCCGCGCCGTCAGCTCTGCGAGCCGGCGGTCGGGCGGAAGATCTTCGTCGACGGCGGCGATGATCTCGTCCATCAGCTCGGGGAGGTCCCGCTCGACGAGCTTGACGAGCAGCTCCTCCTTCGACGAGAAGTGCTCGTAGAACGTCGTCCGACCGATGCCCGCCAACGCGGAGATGTCGGCATGGGAGGTCTTGGCGTACCCGACCTCGGCGAAGAGGCGCTTCGCCGCGTCGAAGAGCGCGTCGCGGGTCGTCCTCCCTCGGATGTTGCTGCCTGCAGCCATCGCGCCGAGTGTACGCGTACCGGCCGGCTTACGGCGTTCCCCGACGCCCGGGGGCTCGCAGGTGGAGCGGCGCCCCGCGGTGGACGGGCGCATACAGCGTCGTACGTTGCATCGGGCGACGTCCCGCGGCGACGATCGCCGACTCGAAGTCGGAGGCGTCCATCGTCGTCCCGTGGGCGGCTCCGGCGGCTCGGGAGATGGTCTCGTCCATCAGCGTGCCGCCGAGGTCGTTGCATCCGGCATCGAGGAGGCGGATGCCACCGTCCAGACCCAACTTGACCCACGACGCCTGGATGTTGTCGATGAGCCCGGCGAAGGCGATCCGGGCGACGGCATGCACGAGGACGACCTCGTCCCACGTCGGGCCGGGACGGGCGCGGCCCCGCAGGTAGATGGGTGCCCCCATGTGAACGAACGGCAACGGCACGAACTCGGTGATCCCGCCGGTCCGGCGCTGGATGGCCCGGAGGACCTCGAAGTGCTCGGCCCAGGAACCCGGGTCGTCGATGTGCCCGAACATCATCGTCGCCGTCGACCGGAGTCCGAGCTCGTGGGCCGTGATCATCACCTCGGCCCATTGTGCGGTGCGGATCTTGTCGGGACACAGATGGCGCCGGATCCGGTCGTCGAGGATCTCCGCCGCGGTCCCCGGAAGGGTACCGAGTCCGGCGTCGCGGAGCCGTTCCAGGAACACGGCGACCGACGTGCCCGACGTCTCGGCGCCTTGCCACACCTCCAGGGGCGTGAACCCATGCACATGCATCTCGGGGACGGCTTCCTTGATCGCTTCGAGCACATGGACGTAGAAGTCGCCCGTGAACTCGGGATGGATGCCGCCCTGGAGGCAGACCTCGGTCGCTCCTCTGCGGTGAGCATCCACGGTGCGTTCGACGACCTGCGCGATCGACAGGAGGTACGGCTCCCCTCGGAGGTTGAGCGATCGGGGTCCCTTGCTGAAGGCACAGAACCCGCATCGGAAGTAGCACTGGTTCGTGTAGTTGATGTTGCGGTTCACCACGTAGGTGACGGTGTCGCCGACGGTCGCACGCCGGAGCTCGTCGGCGACCTCGGCGATGGCGTCGACCTCGGCCCCACGCGCCTCGAAGAGCGTCTGGACGTCGTCGCGATCGGGTGGGATGCCCTCCGCCGACCGTTGGAGGATGGCCCGCACCCGCGGCCGAACCTCCGCCGGCAGCGGTGAGGTGCGGCTCCTCCATGCCGCGTCGGGCCATGCGGCCGACAAACGCGCCTCGGGCACCGGCGCCGGGAGGTCCTTGCCCGGAGCCCATCCGCCACGGGGGCGGGCATGGCCGGTCGCGTCGATCTGATCCAGGTAGACGGCGAACAGGTCACCGTCCAACCGTTCCCGGGCCTCGCCGACCGACGTGCCGGGAGGGATCGCGACCCGTTCGACGATGTCCCCCTGCAGCGCATCGCGGAGCTGCGCGACCATGTCGGTGGTCCAGCCCCGCAAGAGCAGATCGCCGGCCCCGGCGGCGACTGCCGCCATCGCCTCGTCCACCGAATCGACGAACACCGACACGACGACCCTCACGCCCGGAAGCGACGCGATCGATGCGGCCGCCTCGACCGTGCTCCGCCTCGTTCGCAGATAGGCCGCGGCCGAACGCGCCACGGCATCTACCACGACGTCGCGCCTCGGATCGTCGACGACGGTGATCCGCCAGCCGGGCTCTCCGGCCGCGTGGGTG
>JALVQZ010000253.1 GCA_027036355.1 Acidimicrobiia bacterium
GCCAGCGCGGCCGCGAGGCCGCTCGGGTCGCCGTCCTCGGCGAGGGCTTCGAGGCCGAGGCCGCGGTCGGGTTCGCCTTCGGTGAACAGCACGTTGCCGTCGCGGTGGACGGCGTAGACGCCCGGCGCCAGCGGTGTGGCGAGCATCGACGAGTCGGACACGTTGTCGATTTCGATGGTGAACCGTCCCCCGTCGCCGGGCGTGATCGTGACCGTGACGAGCTGTTCGATCGGATCGATGCCCTGGTCGCCCTCGGCGAGCCGGCGCACGGTGCCGATCTCGTCCGGCGCTCCGGTGTTCGGTCCTGCCTGGCGGGGCGCCTGGTCGGCGCCGCCGCCGAGGGGCTGGTCGATCTCCGTCCCGACATCCCACACCGCGATCTGCTCGGTCACGTCACCCGAGACGGGCGTGTCCCCGTCGTAGAGGGCGAGCCCTTCGGCGGGGGTGGCGAAGACGAGGTCGTTGGACTGGACGAACATGGTGGCGAACGAGAGGCGGTCGCCGGGCATCGCGTACACGTCGAACGTGTAGCCGCTCCCCGGCAACGCCGGTCCGGGTTCGGTCGCCGTGTCGGGGACGGCGAAGACGCCGCTCGCCGAGAGTGCGAACGCGTCGGTCATGTTCTGGATGGACACCGTGAACTCGGTGCCCATCATCTCGTCGGTGTCGCCCGCGGTGGTGGTCGTCGCCGTCGTGGTGGTCGTGGTCGCCCCGGCCTCGGGTGTCGAGGTGTCGGAGGATCCGGACCCGCCACAGGCGGCGAGGAGGACCGCGAGCGCGCTCGCGGCGATGATCGCTCGTCGCATCGGATTCCCTTTCTGTCGGTAGGGGACCATCGTGCGACACCCGTATTGCCAGACCCTTACGCACATGTAGCCGTTCGATGAACACGCCCCGTACCGGCGAACCCAGGGTTCGTGGCGCCCTGTGGGGGCTCCGCCAGCCCACGGTTCGGCGCGTCTGGCGAACCCAGGGTTCGTGGCGCCCTGTGGGGGCTCCGCCAGCCCACGGTTCAGCGCGCCGGGACCCGATCGTCGTACCCGCAGACCGGCGGCGCCGGTGATGGGTCTGTCGTACCCATCGTTCACGCTGGGGACATGTCCATAGAACGCGCATGCATCGAAATCGCCGCCCGTCAAGGTGGCGTCATCCGCCGTACCCAGGCCCTCGAGCTCGGCCTCACCGCCAAGATGATCCGCTCCCGGGTGATGAGTGAGCAGTGGTCGGTCGTCTCCAGAGGCGTCTACCGGCTCCTCGGCGCCAGGGACTATCGCGAGCTCCTCCATGGGGCCGTGGCCACCTTGCCGAACGCGGTCGTCTCGCATCAGTCGGCGGCCCGGATCCATGCCATCTCGGGAGCGCCGATCGACCCGGTGACCGTGACCGTTCACTCATCCACCACGCACCGGTTCGTCGGCGTGGTCGTCCGGCGATGCGTCGATCTGGCACCCCACCACATCGAGGAGATCGACGGACTGCCGACGACCACCCTCGCTCGAACGGTGGTGGACCTCGCCGGAGTCGTGTCATCGGGGCGCCTGGCTCGGATCGTGGACGAGCTCGTCGTCGGATCGCGGATGGAGCTCGACGGTCTGGCCGCTCTCGTCGACGAGATCGCTCGGCGAGGGAAACCGGGCTCGGCGGCGCTGCGGGAGGTCCTCGACGAGCGCCGCGATGCGGCATGGGCAACGGCGACGGAACTCGAGCGGTTCGGTCTCTCCGTGCTGGAGCAGTTCGGACTGCCCGCCCCGGAGACGCAGTTCCCGGCACCATGGGGAGGAGCTGAGCGACTCGACGCGGCCTATCCGGAAGCTCGGGTGGCCATCGAGTGGGACTCCCGCCGATGGCACACCAGGGCCGCCGACTTCGAACGGGACCGACGGCGGGACCGTCGGGCTGCGGTCCACGGCTGGATCATCCTGCGGGTGACCTGGCGGGATCTGAAGCAGCGGTCCGCCCAGGTCGCCGCCGATGTCGGCGCGATCCTGGCGGGAGCGGTCGGCGATGCGCGCGATGAGGTGGCCGGCATCCGGTGATCGGCCCTATCGCCGGCGGGGATCCACCCGTCTCCCACGGAGCGTCCACGAACTCTGGGCTGGCGGCGCCCTCAGAGGGCTTTGTGTTGTTTCAGCGGATCCCTCACACATGTCGCGGGGCATCCCTCATAGCCGGAGTGGATGAGACTTCGGTTCTATGAGAAGGGATATACCAATGAGTGTGCGCCGTTTGATCGTCGAGGTCGACGTCGAGGGGTTGAACGTGACGGAGTTCTGCGCCCAGCATGGGGTGTCGACGTGGTTGTTCTATCAGCTGCGGAAACGCTACGCCGTTGAGGGGGACGCAGCACTTCGGCCCCGTTCGAGGGCGGCCAAGACCGTCGCTAACCGCACTCCTGGGTGGATCGAGGACGTCATCGTGGAACTGCGCAAGGAACTGGTCGACGACGGGCTCGACGCGGGGGCAGCGACGATCTGGAGTCATCTGCGGAGGCGTCTCCCTGCCGGCACGCCGGTGCCGTCAGAATCGACGATCTGGCGAATCTTGACCCGCCGGGGGTTCATCACGCCAGAACCGAAAAAGGCACCCAAACATGCTCACCGCAGCTTCGCTGCCGAACGAGCCAACGAATGCTGGCAGCTCGACGACATCGACTGGACACTCACCGACGGCACCGCGGTCAAGATCATCACCCTGCTCGACGACTGCACCCGGTTGTGTCCCGGCCTCAAGGCCGCTACCAGCGCCAACGGGGAGGCCGCCTTCGATGCGTTCACCACCGCTGCAGGGACGTGGGGATGGCCGCAACGGTTCCTCTCCGACAACGCCAAGGCCTACCGTCATACCCTCGCTGCTGCCGTCGCTCCCTTGGGGGTTGACCACCGTCACGGCCGACCCCATCATCCCCAGACCCAAGGCAAGATCGAACGGTTCCACCAGACCCTCCAACAATGGCTCCACGCCCAACCAGGCGCCGCCGACCTGCCCGAACTCCAAACCCAACTCGACGCCTTCTGTGACTGACCTTCCCCCGGTTTCCCGGAACGTTTGGGTTGGTGGTCACGCTACCGCCTCGATGCGGCGGTGGCGCTGTTCGTAGTCGATGGGTGACAGGTAGTTGAGGGCGGAGTGCCTCCTTTCGGGG
>JALVQZ010000254.1 GCA_027036355.1 Acidimicrobiia bacterium
CGACGAAGCTGGACCGGTACTTGCCCCATTTCAGGTCGAGCAACGCGAAGACGAGCAGGACGATCGCCAGGGTGAACGGCGTCCATGCCGTATCGACGTTGTGGATCACGAAGACCCTGCCGACGAGCGCGACGATGATCGTCCCCACGGTGGCTCGGATCACCGAGCCGCGCCCGCCCTGAAGGCTCACCCCGCCCATCACGACCGCGGTCAAAGCGACGATCTCGTAGCCCGCCGCCACCTGATCGGAGGTCGATCCCTGCCGGGCCGCGAGGATGAGCCCGGTGGTCGCGGCCAGGACCCCCATGGCCACGTAGCTGAGGAACTGGACGCGGGTCACGGGGATCCCGTTGCGTCGAGCCGACCGCCGGTCGGCGCCGGTCGCGGTCAGCCACCAGCCCCAGCGGCTCCGGGTGAGGAACACCCACGAGACGGCCAGCACCGTCAGGAACAGCCACACGCTGGTGCGGGTCCCGAGGATCGTTCCCTTGCCGAGGAAGCTCCACAGCGGATCCGACCGGACCTGGACGAGGTCGATGGCGTACCGGGCCTGTGTCCACTGGACCACGGCCCGGTACGCCAGGAGCGTGATCAACGTGGTGATGAACGCCCGGGTGTTGAGCCGGGAGATCAGGATGCCGTTGACCGCACCCAAAAACGCACCGATGGCGAGCGCGACCACGAAGATGAGCACCACCGGCCACTCGTAGACGCGGAACATCACGAGCGAGGTCATGGCGGCGACACCGGCCGTCGAGCCGATCGACAGGTCGATGCCGCCACCGACCATGACCAACGTCAGACCGACCGCGAGGAAGCCCTTCTCGGCGACCTCCCGGAACACGAGGCCCCAGTCGCCCGCAGCTCCGAAACCCGGGGTGAGGGCGATGGCGACGACGCCCAACGCCAGCGCCAGGGACATCGTCACGAACCCCTCCATCCAGGGCTTCCGGGCCAGATCGGCCAGGCTCCGTTCCGGCGCCAGACGCGCCCACCAGGGCCGCCCCGTCAGTCGGAATCCGTCGATCCGTCGAACGCTCATCGTGCGGTGGTCTCCCTGCCTGCGAGGCGCTACTGGCTGGCGTAACAGGCCATGGCGACCTGCTGGTAGTTGTCGGCGTTGACGATCGTGTGGGGCACGTAGGTGACCGCTCGTGTCGTTCCGGCGCCGGGGTCGTTCTGGAACAGGGACTGCACCGCAACCGCCGCGGCGACCCCCATGCCGGGCACGTGGTACGCCGCCGCCGCGGTGACGGTGCCGGCTTCGATCGCCTGGCAGGTCAACGACGACGAGTCCATCGCGTAGACGGCGACGTCACCGGTGCGGCCCGCCGTCGCGACGGCCTGGCCGATGCCGAGCGCCGGGATGTCCCAGGCCGAGAGGATCGCGCACAGGTCGTCGTTCTGTTGCAGCACGGCGGTCGCGATCTCGGCCGCGACGCCAGGGTCGGCTTGACCTTGCTGACGGGACACGACCTCGAGGCCGCGCTCTTCGAAGACGGGATCCCACCCGGCGTTGGCCTGGATGGACCAGGAGTCGGTTCCCCAGATGTCGACGACCGCGACCTTGGTGAGGCCCCTCGCCTCGCAGTCGTCGGCGCCGTAGTTCGCGATGTCCCGCGCCATGCTCGTGACGTCGCCGCCGATGAACACGTCCGACGATTCGTTCGACAGCAGGTTGAGCACGACCACGTAGATCCCCGCGTCCCGGGCCTTCCGGATCTGCTCGCTCAGGACGCCGACGTCGGGGTTGTGGAGGATCAAGGCGTCGACACCCTCGGAGATGAGGCCGTCGATGATCTGCACCATCTTGTCCGTGTCGAAGGACGGGTCGTGGACGGTGAACTCGATCCCGACGTCGTCGAACGTCCGCTGCATCTCCACGATCCACTGTCCGGCCAGGTCGAACCCTTCGACGGCGATGGGGACGAAGGCGACCCGCTTGCCGGCCATCGCGCCGAGGGCCAGCTTGCGACCTTCGACAGGATCGACCGAGATCGGGATCGGCGTCGCGCTCCCTTCGGTCGCGGCCGCGGCGCCCGTGGTCGAGGAGGGCTCGGCCTCACCCGTCGAACATGCCGCCGCGATCAGGACGATCACCGCCAGCAGCGCCATCAGTCTGTGGTTTCTCACGTTCCTCTCTCTCCTCCCTGCACCGGGTGCCTTCCGTTCGCTTCTTCCGTTCGGGGGTTGGACCTTCATTCGGGCTGCTACAGCTCCTCGAGACGTGCCGCTTCCTCGTCCCTGGGGTTCAACATCGCGTCGAGGACGACCGCGGCGAGCAGCACGAGGGCCTTCGCGAACGTTCGTCCGGTCAGCGAGACGTCGAGGAGCACCATCACGTTCGACACCAGGGCGATGAGGACCGTCGCCGCGACGAGGCCGCTGACGTTGCCCTTGCCGCCACTGAGCGAATAGCCACCGATGACGGCGATGGCGATCGCGTCGAAGATGATGCTCGTGCCCGCCCCGTAGCTCGTCGAGTAGCCGCCCTGGGTTCCGAGGAGGATCAAGGCCGCGACGCCGGCGAGCACGGCGGCGATCACGAACGTCGCCACCTGCAGGGGTCGCACCGGGAAGCCGGAGATGAAGCCCGCGGCCGGGCTGTCGCCCGTGGCGCGCATCATGAGCCCGACCGAGGTGCGGTTCCAGAACACCGCGGCGAGGGCGAAGGTGACCGCCGCAGCCCAGATCGGGTTGGGCACCCCGAGGATCTCCCCTCGGGCGAAGCTCCGGATCGCCGTCGCCGATTCCGAAAGGACGTAGGTGTCGCGCTCGAGGATCGTCAACTGGAAGGAACTGAGGAAGAGCTGCCACGTGGCGAGGGTCACGAACAGTGCCGGCAGCTCGAGGTAGGCGACGAGGACGCCGTTGATCAGCCCCATGACCGCGGCGAGCACCAGCACCGCGACGATCGCCCGGCCTTCGGACCAGGCCCGTTCGTCGACGAGCACGACCACGGTCTGCGCGGTGACGGCGATCACCGCGGCCACGGACAGGTCGATGCCCCGCATCATGATGACGACCGAAGCCCCCACGGCCACGATCCCCAACGCCGAGCCCAGCCGCAGCAGCGTGAGCACGTTGTCGACCGACGCGAAACCGTCGACGACGGCGACGCCGAACACGGCCAACGCT
>JALVQZ010000255.1 GCA_027036355.1 Acidimicrobiia bacterium
ACATCGGTCGGGAGGTGCTGGCCGGGCTGCGCGACATCGACGAGGTCGCCTATCTGCGGTTCGCCTCGGTCTACAAGGACTTCGAGGGCGCCAGGGACTTCGAACGGGAGATGGCGGCGCTCGAAGAGGACCGCTGAGCGGGCGAGCGTCTCGGCGGTTCAGCCGAGGTCGTCGATCGTGGCTTCGATCTGGCCGGCGAGTTCGATGATCTGGGCATCCAGCTCGGGCCGGACGTCGGCCAAGGCCAGGTCGAGGAGATGGACCAGCGAGCGGCGCAGCTCGGAGAGCTCGTCGACGAGCACGGTCGCCGCCGCCTCGTCCCCGGAACCGAGCGCTTCGACGTACTCGCCTTGCCAGGTCGCGAAGCGCTCGAGCGCGGCGTCGACGGCGTCCCGCAGCTCGGAGAAGGCGGCGTCGTCGGGCAGCGCAGCCACCAGCTCGGCGTCGTTCGCCAGGGTCTCTGCCAGGTCGACGCTGAGCGCGTTGATCTGTTGGGGCTCGGCGGTGACCGGCAGCGGGCCGGTGTCGAGGATGTCGCCGACGGTGGTCCGGTAGCTGAAGACGTGCCCGAGGCGGGAGGCGATGGTGGATCCTTCGTTGCCGAGGAGGCTGAGCTGGCGGCGGGTCGGTTCCAGGGCGTCGAGGGGACCGCGGGGGACCAGGGGCGGCGTCGACGGCAGTGGGGCGTCCCCGAGGACGACGACGTCGTGGGCGGCGGCGTCGAGGGTGGCGACCGTCGGGACGGTGGCGGTGACGTCGTCGGGCGCCGCGGTGGGGTCGGTGAGGGTGGCGAGGGCGAGTTGGGCGTCGGGCAGGACGTTGCGGAGGTCGACGAGGGCGGTCTCGTAGCGCATGGCGGTGGAGGCGGCTTCGCTGCGAACGAACCGGGGGACCAGCACGACGGCGGCGCCGACCACCACGACGAGGACCAGGGTGGCCAGGATCGACCCCAGCCTCACGCTGCGTCGGGTCTGGAGTTCGGGAGCGAGCTCGTTGGGGGTCCACCCTTCGGGAAGCGGCGATCTTTGGGGTGGGGCGGGTGGAGCCGGTGATGCGGCGTCGGGCGTGGTGAGGGGTGCGGTGACGGGGAGCGTCCCGGTCGCAGGAGCGTCGAGTCCTTCGACGGCGATGGAGGCCCCCGTCGTCGACGTGTCGCCCGGGAACGGATCGTCTCCCACGACGGCGGTGGCGTCGGGGAGGCTCCCGGCGGCGGCGACCGCGGCGACCTGCGGCTCGGTCTCGTCGTCGGGCGCTCCGTTGGATTCGGCGGCGAGGTCCGCCAGGGAGCCCTTGGGCGTCGGCGTGGGAGCGATCGCCCCGACCAGCTCGAGGAACCACGACGCATCGCTTCCCGGAAGCTCGGGGATCGATGGGCGTCGGCTCACGGGAACGCTCCTCGTGCACGAAGATGGGACAATCGGAACATGAAGATACCGTTCCTGCCGCTCGATCCGTCGCTTCCTTTGCCCGAACACGCCCATCCGGGGGATGCCGGGGTGGATCTCGTCGCCGCGCACGACGCGGTGATCGACCCCGGCGGCCGGGTGCTCGTCGGCACCGGGATCGCCGTCGCGGTCCCCGTCGGGCACGCCGGCTGGGTGGTGCCCCGCAGCGGCCTGGCCGTCCGCCACGGCGTGACGGTGCTCAACGCGCCGGGTCTGGTCGACTCGGGGTACCGCGGGGAGGTTCGGGTGATCCTCGTCAACCTCGGTTCGGAGACCTTCGAGGTGCGGCGAGGTGACCGGATCGCCCAGTTCGTCGTCACGCCCTTCGTGGTCCAGGAACCCGTGGCGGTCGACGAGCTGGACGACACGACGCGGGGGAGCGGTGGGTTCGGTTCGACCGGCGTGTGACGGGATCGTTTCGGATCGCGGTCGTGTTACCCTTTGGGCCGCGCGGACGTAGCTCAGCTGGTAGAGCGCAACCTTGCCAAGGTTGAGGTCGCCGGTTCGAACCCGGTCGTCCGCTCGAACAGGGCGGTCTCGGACCGCCCGATTCTGTCTGGCGACGTGGCCGAGTGGTTTAGGCAAGGGTCTGCAAAACCCTGTACCCGGGTTCGATTCCCGGCGTCGCCTCGGGGATACAATGAACGTCCCCCATGAGGGCGCTTAGCTCAGCGGGAGAGCGCTGCCTTGACGCGGCAGAGGTCACTGGTTCGATCCCAGTAGCGCCCACGACGAGCACTCTGTGCTCGTCGTGGGCGCCATGAGCGCACCATGGCCCCACTCCGTTCGGGCCGTTCAGTCGCCACGGAGGCTCTTCGGCTTCGCTTCGCTCGCCGCTGGCGAACGCTGCTCGTCGTGGGCGCGATGAGCGCACCATGGCCCCACTCCGTTCGGGCCGTTCAGTCGCCACGGAGGCTGTCGGGCTACCCGTCTCCGCCGTGGGCCCGGTCGACGTCGCGTTGGGTGACGACCCACGCCGGGTCGTCGGGGCAGAACGGACCCGGCCGAGTGTCGATGACGGTCCCGTCCTCGAGGCGGGCCTCGAGATCGGCGTCGATGCAGCGATCGAACCATCGGGTGAGGACGCTCATCCCTCCGGTGGCGGGGACCTCGTCGTAGACGGCGTCACCTGTGGCGCCGAGGCGGACGATCACGACCGTCTCGTTGGAGTCGTTGACGAAATCGACCGATCCTCCCGCGCAGGACGCCGTCAACACGGCCGCCGCGACGGCAACGGCGAAGAACCTGGCTCGCAGTGGGCACCTCCGTCGGTCGCGCAGGATGAGCGTAGGTACGCCCGCTGGGAAACGGCGCAACGAGGCGCAGGCCCCCTGGCCGCCTGCGGAACTCCGGTTCGGACGCCTGTGCCGGGCCCGGCGAGCGACAGCGAACGAGAACCGACAGTCGACGGCGCCGGGGGCCAGCCGAAGCGTTGCAGGAGCAGGAGGTGCCGCATGTGTCGTCTGTACGGATTCATCGCCAACGAGCCGACCCGTCTCGAATGCAGCCTGGTGGTCGCCCAGAACTCGCTGTTGACCCAAAGCGACCGGGATGGTCGCGGTCGGCGCAACGCCGACGGTTGGGGGATCGCCCGGTGGTCGGCGTCGGGCCTCGAGGTGGTCGCTTCGACCCGCCCGGCCTTCGCCGACCGGGACTTCGCCGCCGCGGCGGAAGGGAC
>JALVQZ010000256.1 GCA_027036355.1 Acidimicrobiia bacterium
CGGGGATGGCCTCCTCGATCGCCTCGCTCCGGAGCGCCTCGGACCCCACCATCCTCTCGACGATGGCGCGAGGGGCCTTGCCGGGACGGAAGCCCTTGATCTTCATGTTCTTCGAGAGCTTCCGCGCAGCCGCGTCTTTGGCCCGCTCGAGCTCGTCTTCGGGGATGTGGACGGTCAGCGTCCGCTCGTACCGGCCCGTTTCCTTCACCTCGGTCTGCACCGTGTTCGACTCCTTCGTATGACGCACCCCTCCTCGCCACGAGGGTCGGAGGGGCGTTGGGGTGGCCGACGGGAATCGAACCCGCGACCTCCGGGACCACAACCCGGCGCTCTAACCGACTGAGCTACGGCCACCATGAACGGACGGAGGCTCCGCCTCCGTCCCGAGCGCCCCCGGAAGGATTCGAACCCTCGACCAAGAGCTTAGAAGGCTCCTGCTCTGTCCACTGAGCTACGGGGGCACGACGGCGGACGGACACGTCCGTCGAGCGGATGACGGGAATCGAACCCGCATGACCAGCTTGGAAGGCTGGGGCTCTACCATTGAGCTACATCCGCCTGCGGGCCGGAGGATACCCCCGCCCGGTCGGTTCGTCGGGCTGGCCGGATTTGAACCGGCGACCCCCTGCTCCCAAAGCAGGTGCGCTGCCAAACTGCGCTACAGCCCGTCCCCTCCATTGTCGCAGGCCGGCGCCGGTTGTCACACCCGCGAGCCGGCCGTCTCCGGGTATGGGATCGAGGACTGGTAACCTCCCTGCCGGGTCGCTAGCTCAATCGGCAGAGCAGGGGCCTCTTAAGCCCAAGGTTCAGGGTTCGATTCCCTGGCGACCCACCGACGACGAGGCCCTCGGGATCACCGGGGGCCTCGCTCGTGCCGGTACGTGCCAGAATCTCGACGGACGCGGGCGTGGCGGAACGGGAGACGCGCCGGGTTTAGGTCCCGGTGGCCGCAAGGCCGTGGGGGTTCGAATCCCTCCGCCCGCACCGCCGGCACGTCCGGATCGACGTCGGCCCTTTCGCGGAGCCCGAACCCGCCGACAGGCTCGGGCGATGGAAAGGACCGGAGCCCACATGCCGATGACCCCGCGTTTGCAACAGGCCCTCGAACGGATCGAGGCGCGCCGCGTGGCGTTGGAGCGGGAGATCGTGGCCGAGATCGAGGCTCGCTTCTTCGGCCTCCCCGAGCCCGAGATCGAGGACGTCACCGTCCACCTGGGTGCGCCCGACCCGACCATCGACGAGTCGTCGACCTACGGCACCTCACCGTTCGAGACGGTCTGGTACGCCTGACGTCGACAGCCGTGCGCTCCGGATCCCCGGCCCGTCAGGGTCGGGGATCTCGGCCGTCTTGGGCCAGCATCCGAGCCATCGCCTCGAGCGCCCGGGCCCGATGGCTAATCCGGTTCTTCTCCTCCGACGGGATCTCGGCGAGCGTGCGCCCATCGACGACGAACACCGGGTCATAGCCGAAGCCGCCGGATCCTCGGGGCCGGCGGGCGATGCTCCCCTCGAGGACCCCCTCGGCGGTCCGGGTCGCTCCCCCCGGCTCGACGAGGGCCACGATGGTCCTGAAACGCGCTCGCCGGTCGGCCACGTCCGCGAGTTCGAAGAGGAGCTCGGCGACGTTCTCCTCGTAGGTGGCGTCGGGGCCGGCGTACCGGGCCGTGCGGACGCCGGGGCGACCACCGAGCGCGGCGACCTCCAGACCGGTGTCGTCGGCCAGCGCGGCGATGCCGGTGGCGTCGGCGGCGGCCCGGGCCTTGAGGATGGCGTTGCCCTCCAGGGTCTCTTCGGTCTCGGCCACGTCGGGCCAGACGACGTCGCGGACGATCTCCGACTCGACGCCGAGACGGCGCAGGACCGCCTCGACCTCGCGGACCTTGTCCGGGTTCTTCGTCGCGACCACGAGGCGGGAGGGGACGCTCACTCGCCGAGGGCCTCCCGCTGGGCGACGACGAGCTCGGCGATCCCCTTCGCTCCGAGATCGATGAGCACGTCGAGCTGCTCTCGGGTGAAGGGCTCACCCTCGGCGGTGCCCTGCACCTCGACGAACCGACCGGACCCGGTCATGACGAGGTTCGCATCGACGTCGGCGGCCACGTCCTCGACGTACTCGAGATCGAGCAGCTCGGTTCCCTCGACGATCCCGACCGACACCGCGGCCACGTGATCCACGATCGGGCTTCGCTCCAGCTTCCCTTCCGCGATACGAGCCGCGAAGGCGTCGGCCAGCGCCACCCAGGCGCCCGTGATGGCGGCGGTTCGCGTGCCCCCGTCGGCCTGGAGGACGTCGCAGTCGACCCGGGCCGTGCACGGGCCCATGGCGGCGAGATCCACCGCCGCGCGCAGCGCCCGGCCGATGAGCCGCTGGATCTCCTTGGTCCGTCCACCCGAGATGGAGCTCCGACGGACCCGTTCGGGGGACGAGCCCGGCAGCATCGAGTACTCGGCGGTGATCCACCCCTCCTGCGACTCCCTCATCCAGGGGGGAACGTCCTCGTCGAACGACACGGTGCACAGCACCCGGGTCCGACCCATCTTGATGAGCACCGAGCCGGGCGTCATCTCGGTGTAGCCGCGTTCGATCTCGACGGGCCGCAGCTCGTCGGCTCTCCTGTCCGTCCTCATGATGCTCCCTCGTCGTCGGTGTGGTCGATGCTGAGCATGGTCCCCGGAGCCGCATAGGTGGCGGGCCGACCGAACGCGGCCTCGGCCTCCCCGAGGGACACCGCGGGGTCGAGGATCGCCCCGACGTGGGTGACGACGAGCTCGGCGACCTCCGCCGCGGCCGCGACGGCACCCGCCTCCGAAGCAGTGAGATGGTAGGGGTAGGTCTCGGCGGTGCGTTCCCCTTGCAGGCTCGCTTCACACACGAGGAGGTCGGCGCCGGCGGCCAGCGACGGGAGGTCACCGCCGGGCCCGGTGTCCCCGCTGTAGACGATCGATCCGTCGGGGGTTTCGAACCGGGTGACGAGCGCGGGCACGGGGTGCACGGCGTTGCCGAAGCTCAGGTCCACGTCGCCGACGACGATGCGGTCGCCTGCGGTCACGGTGCGGAGATCGAGCACGTGGTGGAACACGTGCTCGGCCGTGGCACGGGCGAGCACGTGTTCCAC
>JALVQZ010000257.1 GCA_027036355.1 Acidimicrobiia bacterium
ACCAGGGCCACGTAGTCGATGGCGATGTCGGGCGTGCGACCGATCTCGTCGTGGGCGACCCGCTCGATGACGGCGGGCGAGCGTTCGCCCGCCTCGATGGCGTCGGCGGCCGCGAACAGGCCCCTGCTCAAGGCGACGGCGTCGTCTCGGGCGTCGGCCGGCAGGCGGACGTTGCGGCTGCTGAGCGCCAACCCGTCGGCCTCCCTGATCGTCGGCATGCCTCGGATCTCCACGGGGAGGGAGAGGTCGGCGACGAGCCGGCGGACGACGGCGAGCTGTTGGGCGTCCTTGCGCCCGAAGGACGCGACGTCGGGGCGGAGTCCACCCAGCAGTTTCGTCACGACGGTGGCGACGCCGTCGAAGTGGCCGGGCCGGTGGGCGCCTTCGAGGCGGTCGGTGAGGTCGCGGACCGTGACCGTCGTGACGGGAGGTTCCGGGTACATCTCCGAGACCGACGGGGCGAACAGCACGTCGGCGCCATGGGCCTGGGCGAGTCGGGCGTCCCGCTCGAGGTCGGCGGGGTAGGCCTCCAGGTCTGCGCCGTCGTCGAACTGGAGCGGGTTCACGAACAGGCTCACGACCACGAGGTCGGCGACCGCGGCGGTGGCCGAGATCAGCGACAGGTGACCTTCGTGGAGGTAGCCCATCGTCGGTACGAGGCCGACCCGGCCGGCGCCCTCCCCTGTCGTTCGCCGCGTCTCGGCGAAGGTCTCCGTGATCTTCACGACCAGCGCTCCTCGATCTCGACGGCGCCGGCGATCCGAGCGAGCACGACCACCAGCGTCCGGAAGTCGTCGGCCAGCGCCGGGGCGCGTTCGGAGACCGCGTGGATCTGCGATTCGACGGTGCCGGCGTCGCCGCGGGCGACCGGTCCCGTCAACGATGCGCGGGGACCGAGGTCGAAGGCGTTGGCGACCACCGCCTCGACGAGGGGGCGAGCGGCGGCGAAGGGGACCCCGGCGGCGGCGAACAGCGATTCGGCCATGATCAAGGCGGCGAGCGGGAAGTTGGCGGCCGCCGCGGCGGCGGCGTGGTACACCGCCTTGCGATCGTCGTCGAGGTCGAAGTGGCGCATGCCGATCGATCCGGCCAGCTCGACGAGCCGGTCGTGCAGCGCCCCGGTGGCGGTGATCGCCGCCCACGCCCCCGCCAGGCGCGCCGCCCCGCTGGCGGCGTCGGGCAACGTCTGGAGGGGATGGAACGAGCCGATCGCCAGCCCGGCGTCCGCCAGCGGGGCCAAGGCGGAGACGGGGACCGCCCCGGAGAGATGCACGGCGCCCGGCGCGGCCACGGCGGCGGTCGCCGCGATGGACGAGGCCACCTCGCCGATGGCGTCGTCGCGGACGGCGACGACGACGAGATCGGCCTCGGGCATCGCATCGGCGATGTCCAGGGCGTCGGCTCCGACGGCGGACGCGGCCGACGAGGTCGCCTCCGGGTCCCTGCCGGCGACGGCGACGATGCGATGGCCGGCCGTCGATGCCGCGAGGGCGAGGGCGGTTCCGGCCCTTCCGGGCCCGACGACGATGAGACGCATGTGGTTCCGATCCTCTCGGCCGGGTATCGGTCCGGGCCGAAGGCTACCGGCTCATCGCCGCACCGTGACCATCGTGGCCGAACCGGAGGCGAGGAGCCGTCCGTCCCGACCCCAGACGGTGATGGCCGCACCGGCGTGACCGTCCCGGGTCGCCTGACCGACGGCCTCGACGAGGTACCACCCGGCGGTGGAGGCGAGGTCGTGGAAGGTGGCGGACAGCTCGATCGTCGGGGTGGCAGGCATCCCGGGACGGCCGAGACCGCCGAGCAGGAGATGCACCGCGGGCCATCCGAGGGCATCGAGCGGAAGCAGGCAGGCGGCCGCGGCGAGGCCCGGATCGTCCGGGGCGATCGCCGCCGCCTGTACCCACGCCCGGAAGACGGGATCTCGCCGCCGGTCGGCCTCGGTGGGTTGGAGGGACGGGAGGTCCCACCGCTCGAGCACCTTCCAGTTGCGGATGGCCGGACCGGGCGAGATCCCGACCGTGGGAAGGAGCTCGTCGAGGGGCCGGCATGCCGACAACCCGATCGCCGGCGGCCGGTCCCTGGCTGCGCTCGGCCCCCTCCGGTCGGCGCCGAGACGGACCCGGCCCGACCCGATGATCACGCCGCCCGAACGCATCGTGTAGGACACCGACGCGTCGCGGCGGGTCCGGCGCTCGACGATCGTGTCCACCTGCACGTCGGCGCCGGGGGTGGCGCGATGGAGGAACCCGTGCGCCATCGCCACCGGATGCATGCCGGGAACGGTCGCGGTCGCCGCCCGCACCCCGAGGGACACGGGGATGCCCCCGAACACCGCCCCGAGGGTGTTGGCCCAATCGGCGCTCAGCGTCCCGGCGTAGGCGGCCGTGGTCTCGCCGGCGGGAGCGACGGGCTCCAGGGCGGTGGCCCCGGCCAGCGGCTCCATCCACCGCCCGGCGTGGTAGCTGCCGGTGACCGGCCGGACGGTCTGGTCGGCGACGGCGTCGAGGAACGTCTCGAGGGGTCGACCGTCGCCCAGCGCGGCCGAGGGCCATACGGCCAGCAGGGGCTCGAGGACGAACCGGCGCCGGGTGAGCCCGGGGTGGGGCACGACGAGCCCGGCGGCGGCGATCTGCTGGTCGCCGAACAGGAGCAGGTCCAGGTCCAGGGTGCGGGGTCCCCAGCGTTCGCCCCGTCGTCTGCCGCGTCGCCGTTCGATGGCGAGGAGGCGATCGAGGAGCTCTCGAGCTCCAAGGGAGGTGTCCACGACCGCCACGGCGTTGAGGAAGGGACCCTGGTCGGGACCGCCGATCGGCGCCGTCTCGAAGATCGGCGACACGGCCACGACGTTCCCGACGTCGGCGAGCTCGGCGACGGCGCCGGCGAGGTGACCGAACCGATCCCCGACGTTGGAGCCGAGGCCGATGGCGGTCCTCGTCATGTCAGCCGGCGGTCGGGATGAGTCTCCGCCCGGCCGGGCCCATGGGACGTCCGACGATCTCCTGGATCACCGAGGTGGCGACGATGGGGTCCTGCACCATCCCCGAGTGCACCAGGTACCCGGCGAGGATGCCCGAGAGGGTGTCGTCGATGATGTCGCGATGCATGAGCACCGACGCGCCCGGTTCACCGAGCGCCTCGTCGAGGGTCGAGAACACGACCTCGACCTCTTCGACCTCTTCGGGGTCGCCGTCCACCGGGACGCTGCGGAAGGCGAAGCCGGCGGTCTCGTAGGCCGCCCGGTTCTGGTTGGATGCCAGGAGGCTGACGACCGAGTTGATGCCCTGCTCCTTGAGCCAGACGATCTCCTCTTCACGGCGCACGCGCCGATGCTGGAAACCGTATCCCCCGATTCGCTCGGAGACGGCCAGCCGGCCGGCGATCACCCAGCGGAATCCCCTCGGTTCCAATCCCGACATGTGAGGTCCTTCATCGACTGCGACCGCGAACGATAGCGTCGGCCACGGTGGTGGCGGCTCTCGTGGTGGCGACGTCGTGGGTGCGGACGATGTCGGCGCCGGCGAGGACCGCCGCCGCGGCGCCGGCGGCCGACGCGACGTCGCGGTTCGGCGTCGTCGGCTCGATCCCGGAGGCTTCGAGGATCGCGGCGAGGAAACCCTTGCGGGAGACGCCGACCAGGACCGGGAAGCCGAGGGCGGCGATTCGGTCGAGGCCTCCGAGGAGCAGGAGGTTGTGCTCGAAGGTCTTGCCGAACCCGATCCCCGGGTCGACCGCGATCCGGTCCGCGGCGATGCCTGCCGCGACGGCGACCTCGGCCTGGCGGGAGAGGAACGTCGCGACCTCGGCGACGACGTCGTCGTAGGTGGGGTCCTCCTGCATGGTGGCGGGTTCGCCCCGCATGTGCATGATGACGACGCCGACGCCCGTGCGGGCGCATACCTGCCGCATCTCCGGTGACGTCAACCCGGTGATGTCGTTGACGATCTGGGCCCCGGCGTCGATCGCCGCGGCGGCGACGTCGGGTTTGACGGTGTCGATGGACACGATCGCCCCGGCGGCGGTGAGGCCCTCCACGACCGGCATCACCCGGCGGAGCTCCTCGTCGGTGGCCACCGGAGAGGCGCCGGGTCGACTCGATTCGCCTCCCACGTCGACGATGGCGGCGCCTCGATCGACGAGCCGCAGGCCGTGAGCGACGGCGGCGGAAGGGGAGCGATGGAGTCCGCCGTCGGAGAACGAGTCCGGGGTGACGTTGACGATGCCCATCACCGCCGACGACGCGTCGAAGGCGATCGTTCGCTCGCGGAGCCGCCAGGGACCCCGAGTCGGGCGCATCGGATCAGTTCGGACCGTCGGCGTGCGACGCGGCGAAACCCGAGTCGCCCACGCCGGCGTGTTCGGGGGCTCGGATGCGGAAGCCGCCGCCTTCGGCGTGCTCCCACTTCGGGACGTCGTAGAACACCTCGGCGACCTGGTCGGCGTCGAGGGTCTCGCGGTCGACGAGCGCCTCGGCGATGCGATGGAGGGCATCGATGTGGGTCTCGATGATCTGGCGGGCTTCGTCGTGCGCTTGGGTGATGAGCTTGCGGACCTCGTCGTCGATGGCCGCCGCCAGCTCGTTGGAGAGGTCCTGATTGCGGCTGTAGTCGCGGCCGAGGAACACCTCCCCGTCGGGTTTGCCGTACTGGATGGGCCCGAGGGTGTCGCTCATCCCGTACTCCATGACCATCTTGCGGGCGAGCTGGGTCGCCTTCTCGATGTCGTTGGAGGCGCCGGTGCTCGGATCGCCGAAGATCAGCTCCTCGGCGGTCCGTCCCCCGAGGGCGTAGGCGAGCTGGTCGACGAGCTCGGAGCGACGCTGGTAGTAGCGATCCTCCTCGGGCAGCGACAGGGTGTAGCCGCCTGCCCGTCCTCTGGGGATGATCGTGACCTTGTGGATCGGGTCGAGGTGCGGGAGGGCGAAGCCGACCAGCGCATGGCCGCCCTCGTGGTACGCGGTGAGCTGCTTCTCCTCGTCGGACATGACCCGCGAGCGCCGCTCCGGTCCGGCGATGACCCGCTCGATCGCTTCCTCCATCTCGGACATGGTGATCTGGCTGAGGCCGCGGCGGGCCGCCAGCAACGCCGACTCGTTGATGAGGTTGGCCAGGTCGGCGCCCGTGAACCCGGGCGTGCGCCGGGCGAGCACCTTCAGATCGATGTCGGGGGCGAGGGGCTTGCCCTTGGCGTGGACCTCGAGGATCTTCTCCCTGCCCGGCAGGTCGGGCCGATCGACGACGATCTGGCGGTCGAAACGGCCGGGCCTCAGGAGGGCCGGATCGAGGATGTCGGGACGATTGGTCGAGGCGATCACGATGACCCCGGCCTTGACGTCGAACCCGTCGAGTTCGACCAGGAGCTGGTTCAGGGTCTGTTCGCGCTCGTCGTGTCCACCGCCGAGGCCGGCGCCGCGGTGACGTCCGACGGCGTCGATCTCGTCGATGAAGACGATCGACGGGGCGTTCTGCTTGGCCTGTTCGAACAGGTCGCGGACACGGCTGGCACCGACCCCGACGAACATCTCGACGAAATCGGAACCCGAGATCGAGTAGAACGGCACGCCCGCTTCACCGGCGACGGCCCTGGCGAGCAGGGTCTTGCCCGTGCCCGGAGGTCCGTACAGGAGCGCGCCCTTGGGGATCTTGGCGCCCATCGCCCGGAACTTCTGGGGTGATTCGAGGAACTCCTTGATCTCCTGCAGCTCCTCGACGGCCTCGTCGGCGCCGGCGACGTCGGCGAAGGTCACCCGCGGCTGGTCCTTGGAGACCTGCTTGGCCTTCGACTTGCCGAACTGCATGACGCGGTTCCCCCCGCCTTGGAGCTGGAAGAGGATGAAGATGAAGATCCCGAACAACAAGATGTAGGGCAGGATCGTCCCGAGGAGCCATTGGACGAGGGTCGCCTCCTGGCTGTCGGTCTTGAGCTCGACGCCCGCGGCGAGGACGTCGGTCGTCAGCTTCTCCTCGTAGTCGGGTGGGTAGTGGACGATGAAGGGCGTGTCGACGGGGACCTGAGCCGAACGGTAGGTGCCTTCGATCACGTCCGACTTGACCCGCATGACGAGGGGGCTCTGGATCTCGCCGTCGGCGAGCTTCGTGTTGAACTCGTTGAGGGTCAGTTCCTCGGCCGGCGTGGACTGGTTCACGAAGAAGTTGACCGACATGATGACGAGGACCACGACGGCCACATAGACCAGGATGGTGCGGGTCGTCCGGTTCACTGTGCTCCTCGATCGGTTCCGGGCAGCTCGACGATGCCCGTTCGGCGTGCGTCGCCATGGTACGCCGGTCGTGTGTCAATTCGGGCGTTGTATCCCGTCGTGTATCGGCACCGACGCCGGTCCGCTGGACGACTTGTCGGTCATCCGTCTCCGTCTTCCTCCATCACGGCGATGTGCGGCAGGTTGCGGTACTTGCCGGCGTAGTCGAGGCCGTAGCCGATCACGAACTCGGGCGGGATGTGGAAACCCTCGTAGCGAACGTCCAGCGGCGGCCGCTCGACGCCGTCCTTGACGAGCAACGCCGCGATCTCGATCGATTCGGGCTGACGGACCTCGAGGTTGCGGAGCAGGTAGTGCAAGGTGAGCCCCGAGTCGATGATGTCCTCGACGATGAGCACGTGGCGCCCGGCGATCTCCTGATCCAGATCCTTCAGGATCCGCACCACGCCGGAGGTCTTGGTGGCTGCGCCGTAGGACGACACGGCCATGAAATCGAACTCGACGGGAAGGTCGACGTGCCGGGCCAGGTCCGCCATCACGATGAACGCGCCCTTCAGGATGCCGACCATGAGCAGGTCCTTGCCCCGGTAGTCCTCGGTGATGGCCCGGCCCATCTCGGCGAGCTTCGCGTCGATCTCCTCGTCGGAGATGAGCACCTTGCCGACCTTCATGGTCCCCTCTCGATCTCGAGTCGCAGAGCCCCATCCTGCCGCGACGCCGCCCACGACGCCAGCCGGACCCCGGGGATGGCCGCCACGGCGCCGTCCGCGACCAGGAGGGGCCACGCGGATCGGAGGCGTACGGGGACCGCGGCCTCGGCCAGGGCCTCGACGACCCGTTTGCGTCCTCCGGCGATGTCGATCCGATCCCCCGGTTCGGGCGCCCGCAGCGACAGGCGGCCGTCGGCCAGCGACGGCGCCAACCCCCCACTCCCCTCGCCGGGTGCGATCTCCACCGTGATGGCCCCGAACCGCACCCGACCGGGGACCGGAACGTCGGCGATCGGGTCGGGCGCCGGTACGGGACCGGCATGGATGGCGACGTACGGTCCTTCCCGCTCGGCGAGGAGCCCCCCGCCGAGCTGCCGGCGCCGAGCACCGTCCACGACCGCCATCACCGCCGCCACGTCGGCCGCCGACCCTCCCTGCGGACCGGCCGGACCGCGCAGGGCGCGCCAGACGGCATAGGTCGCCACCGGACGGGCGACCGAGGCCAGGACCGGTGCGGGGAGCAGCGTCGCCCCGGCGTCGCGGCGAACCGGAACCTCGTCGGCGAGGGTCCCCAACAACGCATCGACGTCCCGGAACCGGCGAGCGGCCGCACCGAGCGCGCCCACGACGTCACGGTCGCCCATCGCCGCGACCAGCGACGGCAGACCGATGCGGCGGATCCGGTTGCGGGTGAACCGCAGGTCGGCGTTGGCCGGGTCGTCGGCGTACGGCAACGCCAGCCCGTCGGCCAGGGCTCGGGTGTCGTCCCTCGTGACGTCGAGGAGGGGCCGGTACCAGGGGGGGTCCACGGTGCGCATCCCCGCCGCGCCGCGGGTCCCCGCACCGCGAAGGAGATGCATGAGGACGGTCTCGGCCTGGTCGTCGGCGGTATGGCCGACCACGATGGGTCGTCCGCCCGCGACAGCGGACAGGGCGTCCCGGCGGAGCTCCCGTGCCCGCAGCTCCAAGCCGGGGCCGTCGGCGCAGGGGGCCGGCACGACCTGCAGCTCGATGTCGAGACGCCGGGTCAGCCGCTCTGCGGCGTCCCGGAGCCGGCGTGAACCCTCCAGGCGGTGATCGACGAAGACCCCGACGAGCGACCGCCCGGCCTGCCGGCATCCCCAGGCGGCGGCGGCGCTGTCGGCGCCTCCTCCGAGGGCTGCCACGACCGGGCCGGAGGGCACGACCCCGTCGCAGGCGGCGGCGATCCGGTCCGCAAGGGTCATCTCACCCGTTCGAGCCACCGGTCCGGCTCCTCGATCTCGGCCAGTGTCGGGAGGTTCTCGGGTCCCGTCCACGCCGCGTCGAGGGCCGACCATCCGGCTCGGCGTTCCACCGCCCCGATGAACCGCGCGCCGTTGTCGTACTGCTTCATCTTCATCTCGAGTCCGATGAGCCGGAACAGCATGGCGGTGCGAGGATCGGCCCGTCGGGCCTGGAGGACCTTCGACATCCGCTCCTGGGTGACCAGCTCCCTGGCGCCGATGCGGTCCATGATGACGTGGCCGTGACCTTCCAGCAGCGTCATGAGCGCCTGGACCCGGTCGAGGACGTCGCGTTGGGACGGGTTGGCGAGGAGGCCGAAGATGCCCGTGTCCCCCACCAGGGGGCGACCCTCGCGCGCCGCGGTGCGGATCTCCTCCGAGACCCTGGCGAGACGGCCGGGTTCGGGTTCCGACGACCTGACCAGCTCCTCGACGAGCCCCATGAAGTACCCGCGCATCCACGGCACCCCGACGAACTGGGCGCGGTGGGCCGACTCGTGGAGCGCGACCCAGAACCGGAACTCGGAGGGACGGAACTCGAACCGGCGTTCCATGTCGAGGACGTTCGCTCCGACGAACACCAACGTGTCGCCGACGTCCTTGCCCGGCGACGGGAGCACCAGCTCGTACTGACCCAGGACCCGCTTGGCGAGGAACCCGAGCACGGCCCCCAATTCGGCACCCATCACCCTGCCGGCGGTGCGGGCCCCCAGTCCCGAGCTGCGAGCCAGGCGCTCTTCGAGCGGTCCGAGCAGCGTCGAGAACGAGGCGACGTTCATCTCGACCCACTCGCGACGGGAGATGACCGCCACGTCGGGGGCCCCCGGAAGCGGCAGGCCGGTCTCGGCGGCGACCAGCTCGGAGGCCCGGGCGACGATGGCCGGCGCCTCCCGGTCGAAGCGGGTGGCGTGATAGGTCCCTTCCAGGGGATACCGCCCGGCGACGCGAGCAGCCACCGTCTCGGCCAGGGACCAGTCGACGCGACTCATGGCGTCACTGTACGCCGCCGGGACGCGAACCAGCTACACGACCTCGTAGCGACCCTTGACCCGGAAGGCGTAGTAGACCACCAGCCCCACGATGAGGCCGAGCGACACGAGCACGATGACCGGGATGATGTACCGCGCCGTCCACGGGGGCTCGGTGTCGGGTTCCGATGGGG
>JALVQZ010000258.1 GCA_027036355.1 Acidimicrobiia bacterium
GTGGTTGAGCGGCAGCGACACTCTGGCGCGGGTGGTCAAGGCGGGCGTGGGCGTGGGTGCGATCGCGTTTGCGGTGCATCTGATTGTGACGGTGTAGCGTCAGCGTCCCAAAGGACGAAGGCGTTGGGCCCGCTTCACCAAATTGAGCAGCTCCCGGCGATAGCCAAAGCGGTCCGCGCCCAGGGCGTCGCGGCTTCGGGCCCACGTTCCCACCTCCGCATCGGAGGTGACGACGACCGGTTCGCATCCTGCCGCGACGACCTGGTCGAGGACGTGGGTCGCCACCGCCCGCGCCAGCGCGGCGCGGGCATCGGCAGGAAGGTGTCCGTCGAGGCGAGCCATCCCGGCGAAGGTCCGGATGGGGATGCCCGCGATCGTCACGGTCCCAGCACCTCGTCGAGGGTCCTCGTCGGCGGGGGAGGACCGTCGGTGAACTCGGCGAGCTGGATGAGGACGCCCGAAGCCGACCGGGGATGGACGAAGGCCTCCTTCCAGCCCTCGTTGGTGAGGTCGACACCGACGATCTCGAACCCGCCGGCCTGCGCCAGGTCGATGGCGGCTTCCAGGTCGGACACCTTCAGGGTCAGATGATGGAGACCTTCGCCTCGGTCGCGGAGGAACCGCACGAGGAAGCTCCCGTCGTCGTCGGGGTCGACGGGGGCGATCATCTCGAGCTTGCCGCCCGGGAGGTCCCATTGCGCCCACCGGAAGTCCCCGGCGAAGCTGAGGCCCCCGTCGCGGAAACGGCCGCCGAGCAGCTCGGCGACCCGGGCCGAGGCGCGGAGGTCGCGAACGGCGATCGACACGTGGTCGAGGCGTTCCACCAGGTCGGCGTAAGGGAGCTCGGAGGTGTCCATCAGTTGCCCGGGATCCGGATCCGCTTCTCGTACCAGCGCAGCAAGAGGCTCAGCGAGACCGTCAACGTGAGGTAGAAGGCCACGAGGATCCCGAACCCGGCCCGGAACTGGAAGTTCGAGCCCGACCACAGCCGGGCCATCTGGGTGAGCTCACGGACCGCCAGGATCGAAGCCAGCGACGAATCCTTGAGCAACGCGATGAGGTCGTTGCCGAGGGCCGGCATGATGTTGCGGATCGCCTGGGGGAGGACGATCAGCCGGGTGATCTGGCGTTCGCTCAGGCCGACGGACCGGCCCGCCTCGAGCTGGCCCTTGGGAACGGCCTCGATCCCGGCCCGGAAGACCTCGGCGATGAACGCCGCGTAGATGAGCGATAGGGCGACGATGGCCCGGACGGTCAGGCTCGGCTGAGCAAGGTGCAGGAAGTTCCAGAAGGCCGGCACGATGACGAACGCCACGGCGAAGATCGTCACGATGACCGGAACGCCGCGCACGAGCTCGATGAAGAACATGGCGAGCTGGCGCGGCGCCGGATGCGTGGCGAGACGGGCCAGGCCGATGATCAGACCGAGCGTGATCGCGAAGACGAAGCTGACGACGGTGACGATGATCGTGATCGACAGCCCCTGCCGGATGAACCGGAAGCCCTCCATCCACTTGTCGTGGGTGAGGGTCCACACGGCGATGAAGGCGAGGAACGCGACGATCCCGACGAGCCACCAGGGGAACTCGCTCCAGTCGTAGCCGGTGCTGCCCGGGGGGCCGGGCTCGACGACGGGTGCTTCGGTGATGGCTTCCATGCGGGCTCCTCGGTGGCCGATCTGCCTCCGAGAGATTGGCAGACGCTTCGCTTGCATGCACGTCGGGACGCGGTGGAGGCCGGGTCGTCGACCCGGCCTCCACCGTCCTCCGTGTGTGGTTCCGCTCAGCTCTCGAACTCGACGAACCACTTGTTCGCCAGCTCGTCGAGGGTGCCGTCGGCCTTCATCTCGGCCAGCACCTTGTTGACCGGCTCGACCAGATCCGAGCCCTTCGGGAAGATGAACCCGAGGGGGTCGCTCTGGAGCGCCTCGTCGAGGAGCTTGACCTTGTCGGCGTTGGCGCCCTTGTAGCCCTGCCCGGCGGTGTCGTCGATGATGACCGCGTCGACGTCACCGTTGATGAGGGCCTGGACGGCGAGGCCGAACTGGTCGAACGCGTCGATGCGGCCGTCGCCGACCAACTCGACACCCAGCTCGTAGTTGGTCGTCCCGACCTGGGTACCCAACCGGTAGTCGCCGCTGACGAACTCGTCGACGGTGCTGAAGCGATCCTCGTCGCCGCGGACCATCAGCTTCTGCTCGATCACCATGTACGGATCGGAGAAGTCGACGATCTCCTTGCGCTCGTCGGTGATGGAGATACCGTCGGCAGCCGTGTCGTACTGGCCCTGGGCGGTCTCGTCGATCACCGCCGGCCAGCCGGCCTCGACGAACTCGGCCTTGCAGTTCAGTCGCTTGCAGATCTCGTTCCAGGCGTCGTAGTCCCACCCCTGCCCTTCGGTCGATCCCTCGGGGATGAAGTTGTAGGGGGGATAGGCGTTCTCGACCGCGACCGTGATCGTCTTACCGCCGAGGTCGTCGCCGGTGGCGCCGTCGCCACCCGACGAGCTCGACGAGCACGCGGCGGCCACGATGGCCACCACTGCGGCGAGTACGACGAGCTTCGCTGTCTTGTTCATCGTTGGGTTCCTCCTCGTTCAGCCCACCCGCTCGGAGCGGGAGAACCCGAGGCTACTCTCCCCAACGGCCTTGCGCGGCCGATGGGCCGGTCCGCGGCGGCTCCCGTATAGGCTGGCGGCCATGCTCCGGAAGACCAAGATCATCGCCACGTTGGGTCCTGCCGTCGACTCGGACGCGGCGATGGAGTCCATCCTCGACGCCGGGATGAACGTCGCTCGCCTCAACTTCTCGCATGGTTCCTACGACGATCATCGGCGCCATTTCGAGCGGGTCCGGCGTCTGGCGGCCATCCGAGGCGAACCGGTGGCGATCGTGCAGGACATCCAGGGACCGAAGATCCGCGTCGGGACCTTCCCCGGGGGCCAGGTGACCCTCGAGGAGGGACGCGAGGTCCGGCTCGTTCCCGGCGAAGGTGAAGGGGACGCCGAGCGGATCCATGTCGCCTACCTCGACCGGGTCGACCTGGAGCCGGGGGCGCGGGTGCTCCTGGCCGACGGGATGATCGCGTTGGACATCGTGCGCCTCGAGAACGGCGGAGCGGTCGGCCGGGTGGAGGTCGGTGGGGTGCTGGGCGACCACAAAGGGGCGGCGTTCCCCGGTTCGCGGCTGTCGATCCCTCCCATCACCGACAAGGACCGCGCCGACCTCCGGTTCGGTCTCGAGTTGGGCTTCGACGCCGTCGCCGTGTCGTTCGTCTCCTCCGCGTCGGATCTGCGCACGGTTCGTGAGGTGGTCGGCGACGTGCCGCTCATCGCCAAGATCGAGACGGCCGTCGGATACCGGAACCTGACCGACATCCTCACCGAGGCCGACGGGGTGATGGTCGCTCGCGGTGACCTGGGGGTGGAGCTCTCCCTGGAGCGCGTGCCGCGGGCGCAGGTCGAGATCCTGCGCAAGACCAACGCGGCGGGGAAGATCTCCATCACGGCGACCGAGATGCTCGAGTCGATGACGACGTCGCCTCGCCCCACGCGGGCCGAGGTGACCGACGTCTACCGGTCGGTGCTCGACGGTTCGGATGCGGTCATGCTGTCGGCGGAGACCGCCGCCGGCCGGTATCCCGCCCGGGCCGTGCGGGCGATGGACATCATCTGCAGGGAGGCCGAGACGAGCCCCGACTACGGCAGGGCGAAGGAGGTGTCGCTCCTCGAGGATCGGTCGCGGTTCGCGTCGGCCACGGCGGAGGCGTCGGTGGACACCGCCGACCGTCTCGGGCTGTCGACCATCGTGGCGTTCACCGAGTCCGGCTCGACCGCCCGGCTGCTGTCCAAGTACCGGCCCCATGCGGACGTGTACGCCTTCACGCCCAGTGACCGGACCTACCGCCTGATGGCGGTCTACGGCGGCGTCACCCCACTGCGCTTCGAGCGGGTCGACTCCACCGACGAGATGATCGATTACGCCGAGCGGTACCTCCTGGCTCACGGGATGGTCCGACGCGGCGACGGGCTGGTCATGGTCGCCGGGATCCCGCCCAACCAGCAGGCGTCGACGAACCTGATGAAACTCCACGAGGTCGGAGCGACCACCGGTGGGGTGCCGGAGCGATGAGCTGCCGAGGCGGGGCTACACTCACGCCGCTCATCCCGACGACGAGAGGTGCCTGAGGTGGGTCAACCGATCACCATCGACGAGACCGTCCGGGTCGGCGACGTCGTCGTCTTCGGCACGGACAGGAGCCTGACCGGACAGCATGGCGAGACGTTCGACTCGCCGGAGACGGCGGCCGGCGGTTCGAGCTTCGCGGCCGGGCTGGCGAGGGAGCTCTTCGCCGCCGACGAGGCACTGGACCACGTGTACGTGTACATGAACGAGATCGTCGTCCGGCGGGCCGGAGGGTGGGACGACGCCGCCGTGTCCCGGCTCGGGAAGGTGATCGAGCGGTTCTTCGTCTTCTACCGGGACGGCGCGGACGGCTCGGTCGCTCAGGCGTCGTCGCCGGGGTCGTAGACGGCGACCTTCACCGTCACCGACGAGCCCAGCTCGGCCCACTCCCCGGCGGGCGGGGTCATCTCCACGATCACGCCGTCCTTCTTCTGCGAGTCGGTGGGGACCTCGACCTTGACGACGATCAGCCCCAGGCCGTCGAGGGTGTGGAAGGCGTCCTCGTAGGCGGTCCCCACCAGGTTCGGGAGCTGCACGGGACAGTTGACGGGTTCGCCCGTCACCTCACAGGGGTGGACCGTGATCTGCTGATCGAGCTTGCGGTACCGCCAGCGGAAGGGCTCCTCTCGGACGATCCGTCCGTCCGGGTACTCGATGATCCGCGTGACGAACACAGTGAACCCCTCCTTGCCCTTGCGGACCTTCTGGTCGCCGGGATGGAGTTCGCCGGTGTCGTCGGCGACCAGGACCTCGTCGAAGGGCACGATGTCGTGCTTGTCGGAGGTCTCGTCGGTGCACTTCTTGCCGCCGTTGTTGCCGAAGAACTTCACGGTGATCGACCGGCTCGTGTACTGGGTCTTGATGAGCACGATCGTGTCGGTGTTGTTGCGGAACTTGACGTCGGGGGCGGGGAAGCCGAGTGTCGCCTCCCGGCCCATGGGATAGCGGGAGAACCACAGGCTGTGGGGGGTGTGTTCGACGTCCTCGTAGCAGCCGTAGAACACCGCGTTGAAGAACGTCGTGGCGAACTGACTGACCCCGCCGCCGATGTTGGCGGGGTGGTCGCAGCAGTACGGAACGCCGCCGATGATCGCCGGTGCGGCCACGTACCCGTCTTCGATGGTGCGCTCCCCGACGTAGTCGTTGATCGAGAACGTCTCGCCAGGCTGGACGATGGCGCCGTCCACCTCGTCGGCCATCCGCTGGATGTTGATCACGCGGGCCTCGCCGGGCGGATGGTTGGTGGTGAACTCCGAGACGAGGTCGAGGTCGCCCGCCGCTTCGGCGTCCGCCGTCGTGAAATCGGGTTCGGCGCCGGTGTCGAGCGGGAACGGCCCGAACCCGGAGCCTTCGGCGGCGTCGAGGAGGGCGGCGATCACGCCTGGAAGGTCGAGACGGGTGCCGTTCTTGCCGGGGATGATCGAGACCTCGTTCGTTTCGAGGTCGACGTTGAACGCGGCGTCGACGGGTTCGACCTCGAACTCGGGGCGGCGCGGCTCGAGGATCGCACCGATGACGTCGTCGTCGAGGTCGATCGTGATCGCCGGCGGATCGTCGACGACGGTCACACGGACGGCCTGGGCGATCTGGTCGGCGGTGAAGGTGATCAGGAAGCCGGTCTCGTCGCTGCGCAGCGTCACCGGGCCGTCGATGATCGCCGCGACCCTCGCCGCGGCGGCGTCGATGTCGGCGCTCGTGGTGCGAGGCTGACGGTCGACGACCGGGAGGGTCGCATCCGTGGTGTCGAGCGTCGAGATCGTCTCTTCGACGATTCCGGTGGCGACCTCTCGGTTGATGGCACGTCCCTGCTTCGGGTAGCTGGTGACGACCTCCATGCCCTCGACGGTGATGGATCCCGGGTCGGCCGGATCTTCGATGGCCTGGAGCTCCCATTCGCCCAGGAGCGCATCGATCGCGTCGCCGTCGTAGGTCGCAGGGAGGGCGAGATCGATCGGGTCGCGGAAGCCGGAGATCCACGCTCCGAACCGGTCGACCATCCCGTCGGCGGCGCGTTGGCGCATGGCGGCGTCGATGGCGGCGTCGATGTCGACGGTGAAGCCGACGTCGTCGGCCGTCGCCACGAAATCGGAGCCGTCGACGGTGAAGGTGGCGGGTTCGGCGCGGAGACGGGAGACGTGCGCTTCGAGGGTGAGTCGGGCGTCGTCGGGCGCCAGACCGCCGATGGCGACACCGCCGACCGACACGTTGCGGGGGATGCGTCCGCTGGCGGCTGCGCTGTCGGCGACGAAGACGCCGAACGGCAGCAGCAAGATGGCCACCGGGACGAGGATGAACAGTGCGGCTCGGGCTCTCACGGATCGCTCACAGGGGGGATGCCGGGAGTGTATCCCGGCGCCGTGGCTGTCTCGGGTTCATCGATCGGGGCCGACGCGGTCAGCCGCCCCCGCCGTCGTCGGGCGGCGGGGTGTAGACGCCGACGACGATGACGATCTGCGATCCTTCGTCGGCGAACCCGGCGGGACTCTGGCTCTGGACGATCCCGTCCTGGAGCGGATCGGTGACCGCCGTCTCGGAGGTTCCCACGGTGAACCCGGCCGCCGTCAGCGTGTCGATGGCAGCGGCGACGTTCGCCCCGACCACCGACGGAACGGGGATGGGGCAGGCGACGTCGGCGCCGGGGATCATGCACGGATGCACCTCGATCTTGCGGAGCTTGCCGCGGTAGTGGTGGGTGAACGGCTCGCGCTTCTCGGTCCCGTCGGGGTAGGTGATGACCCGGGTGACGGTGACGCTCCATCCCTTCGAGCCCTTGGAGACGACGTGCTCCTCGCCGGGGCGGATGGCGGGGTTCGGCTCGTACTTGACGTTGGGCTCGGTGTAGTTGAAACGGTCGGACTTCTCCGCCGTGCACTCTCGTCCTTCCTTGTTCCCGAAGAACTTCACCGTGATCGACGTCGGGGTGTACGCGGTCTTGATGATCAGCGGGTACGCCGTGTCGTTGCGGAACCTGACGTCGGGATGCGGATAGCCCAGGGTCGCTTCCCGGCCTTCGGGGTAACGGGAGATGTAGAGGCTGTGGGGTTGGTGTTCGATGTCCTCGTAGCAGCCGAAGAAGATGGCGTTGTAGATCGTCGTGCCGAACTGACTGACACCACCACCGACGTTGGCGGGGCTGTCGCAACAGGTCACCTCGCCGCCGATGATCGCTCCGTCACGCTTGTAGCCGCCGGCGATGGTTCGCTCGCCGACGGTCTCGTTGATGGAGAACTCCTCTCCGGGCCAGACGATCGACCCGTCGACGGTGTCGGCCATCAGCTGGATGTTGATCACCCGGTTCGCGCAGCAGGGATGGTTGGTCGTGAACTCGGACACCTTGGTGAGCGGCCCGTAGGCCTCCAGGTCGGCGGTGGTGACCGCAGGCTCGGCCCCGAACTCCATCGGGAAGTCCCCGAAGTCGTCGGTCAGGGCGGCGTCGAGCAGGGCCTCGGTGATCGCCTCGGGGTCGAAGACCGTTCCGTTGCGGCCGGGAACGATGAACACGGTCTCGGTCGTCATGTCGACGTCGTAGGTGGCGTCGACGGGAGGCATCTCGAACTCGGACCGGAACGGCTCGACGATGGCGCCGATGACGGCGGGATCGAGCTCGATCTTGACCGGAGGCGACAGGGAGGGGTCGATCTCGACGGAGGCCGCCGAGGCGATCTGCTCGGGACTGAAGATGAACGAGTACCCGGTGGCCTGGTTGAGGAGGACGACCTGATGGTCGATCAGGTCGCGCACCCGGTCGGCGGCTCGTTCCATCTGCTCGGGGGTCACCGCGGGGGTCTGCTCGACGACGGGGAGCTCGATGGGTTGGCGATCCTCCGACAGGATGACGCCGGTCATCAGCTCGAGCGCCACGGCCCGATCGATGGCGAGGCCCGACTGGGGTTCCTCGACGACGACCTCGCCGTTCTCGATCGCGATGGCGCCGTTGCGTGCCGGCTTGGCGACCGCCTCGGCTTCCCAGTCCGAGAGGACGGCGTCGAGGGCGTCGGTGTCGAGCGACAGCTCGAGGGGAACATCGATGGGTTCACGGAAGCCGTCGACCCAGCCGCCGATGCCTCCGTCGCGAGCTTCGAGTGCGGCGGCGACGGCGGCGTCGGCGCCGACCGTGAAGCCGACGTCGTTGGGGACCAGCTCGAAGGTGCGGCCGTTGACGTCGAAGACCGCCGGTTCGGATCCGAGCTGGGCGGTCTTCGCTTCGATCTCGGCGATCGCATCCTCGGGCGACATCCCGGAGACGTCGATGCCTCCGACGGTGACGTTGCGGGGGATCTCGCCGCCCGACGCGGCGGCGTCCATGGCGAAGACGAGGACCGGGAGCAGCAGCAGCAACGCCGGGACGGCGATGAACAGCGCGGTTCTGGTCTTGGGGCTGGCCATGATCTCCCGGTGGGGTCGGAGCGCGGCGAGTATATCGGTGGGTCCAGGTAATGGAGGGGCGGGCGACGGCTTGGACGATCCGACGAGCGGCCATACGCTCGGGTCCATGGTCAGGTTCCCCCCGATGATCGACGGTGAGCCGCTGACGGTGTCGGCGACGCTGTACCTCACCTACCGTCGGTGTCCCCGCCAGGCGCTCGCCCGCCTGCGGGGGATCTATCCACCCGACACGGTGGCGTCGTTCCGCGGAGGCCTCGCCCATCGGATCTTCGCCCGCCATCTGACGATCGGGCCGATCTCGGACGCCGGTTTCGAGCAGGCGTGCCGCGAGGAGATCGGAACCGGGATGAACATGGCGCTCTCGGCGGTCGGGTTGGGACGGCCATCCCGCTTGCGGCAGGTCATCGAGGAGGTCGGTGGGCTCTATCGCCGCTTCCGAGAGCGCCGGTTCGACGGTTTCGTCGCCGCCGAGGTCGAGCTGGAGGCGGATGCGGGATCGTCGGTCCTTCTGCGGGGTCGGCTCGACGCGGTGTTCGATGAGCCGGTGGTGAGGATCGTGGACTGGAAGACGGGTCGGGTGACGACCGACGCGGAGGAGCAGCTCGCGTTCTACGGCGTGCTGTGGGCGATGGCTCGTGGTTCGGCCCCGGCGAGGGCCGAGGCGGTGTCGGTGGCGACCGGTGAACGGTTCGCGGTCGAGATGGATGCCGACCGGCTGGCGGCGACCGTGGGCGTGGACCGCCACGAGGGTGTTGCGCATCACGTCAGGATAT
>JALVQZ010000259.1 GCA_027036355.1 Acidimicrobiia bacterium
ACCGGCGCGACGCCTCGCCGCCCTGGACGTGCTGGCCGACGGGATCCGCCTCGGGCTCGGGGATCCGCGATCGATCTCCGGGGTGCTCCCCCGGCGCGGGGACACGGGCATCCTGCCGGCCGTCGTCACCCTCTCCCCCTCCCAGGGCGAGCTCTACGAGACCTGCCCGCGCCGGTACGCCCTCGAACGCCGCCTCGGCATCGGTCGCTCCGAGAGCCTCTATGCGGAGTTCGGCACCCTCGTCCACGGCGTTCTCGAGGCGGTCGAAGCCGCCGCCCTCGCGCGTGGCGAACCCCACGGTACGCTCGCCGAGGCGGTGACGGAACTCGATGCCCGCTTCGACCCGGGCCGGTTCGGCGGTGAGCCCTTCGCCTCGGCCTGGCTCGCTCGCGGCCGCACCGCGCTCGAGAACCTCTACGGGCGATGGCCGAGCACCGGCGCCGTCGTCGATGTCGAACGGCGGCTCGAGCGATCGCACCGAGGCGTGCGGTGGATCGGCAAGGCCGACCGGATCGAACGTCGCGACGAGGGCCTCGTCGTCGTCGACTACAAGACGACCAAGAGCCCGCTCCCCCGAGCCGACGCCGAACGTTCCCTCCAGCTCGGCTACTACCTGCTGGCGGCGAGAGAGGATGCCGAACTGCGTGACCTCGGGGAGCCCATCGGGGCCGAGCTGTGGTACCCCCTCAAGATGCTCGAGGGAGGCCCCGCCGTCCGGCTCTTCGACGCCGCCCAACTCGAGGAGATCACCGAGCGGATGACCGCCGTCACCGACGGGATCCTCGCCGAGGACTGGGTTCCCACACCCGGTCCTCACTGCCTGCACTGCGCCGTCGCCCTGGTCTGTCCGGCTCGGCCCGAAGGGCGGGAGGCCTTCGCGTCGTGATCGGACTCGACGATCTCACCCCCGAACAGCTCGCCATCGTCCGGCACCGCTCCTCGCCGCTGCGAGTGGCCGCCGGCGCGGGCACCGGCAAGACCACCACGATCGTCCTCCGCCTCGCCACCGCCATCACCGAGGGACTGGCCCCGGAACGAGCCGTCGGGCTCACCTTCACCAACAAGGCCGCCGAGGAGCTCGCCGATCGGCTGCGCGAACAGCTCCCCGAGCTGACGGCAGCCGGCAGAGAGGTGCCGGTCACCACCTACCACGGCTTCGCCTACTCGCTCCTCCTCGAACACGGAACCCTCGTCGGCGTCGAACGAGGAGCGGTCGTCATCGGCGCCGGCTACCAGCGTCAGCTCCTCGACGAGGCGCTCCGCACCGCCGGAGGTCGCGCCATCGACCTGACCCATCCTCCCTCACGGATCGCCGAGGCAGCCACCCTCCTGCGCCAGCTCTCCGACAACCTGGCGACCGCCGACGATCTCGAAGCCATCGCCCCGCCCCCCGACGAACGGAACGACGTGTGGTCCCAGCGCCTCGATCTGGTCGGCGTCATCCGGGCCTACGAGACCGCCAAGCGCCGCCTCGGGGTCCTCGACCACGGCGACCTGATCCGGCTCGCCCACCGCCTGATCACCGACCATCCCCAGGTCGCGACACGGATCCGCGACCGATACGAGATGGTGCTCCTCGACGAGTACCAGGACACCGACCCGGGGCAGCGCCGCCTCCTCCAGGCGCTCCTCGGACCGGGCTTCCCGGTGACCGCCGTGGGAGATCCCGACCAGACGATCTACGAATGGCGAGGAGCGTCGCTCGGCAACTTCGCGTCGTTCCCCGAGCACTTCCCGACCCGCGACGGGACGCCGGCGCCCACCCTTCCCCTCACGCTGAACCGCCGCTCGGACCGGGCGATCATCGACATCGCCGAACGGGTCAAGCGCGAGATCGGAAGCGCCGACGCGGTCCCCCCGCTGCGGCCCCGCGACGACGCCGGCCCCGGGACCGTCCAGACCGGATGGTTCCGGACGTCACACGACGAGGCCGCCTGGATCGCTCGTCGCCTCGTCCACTTCCACGAGCTCGGCACCCCGTGGCGTGCGATGGCGGTCCTCGTGCGCAAGAACAAGACGATGCACGCGATCCGTCAGGCCCTCGAGGCCGAGGACATCCCCGTCGAGGTCGTGTCCCTCGGGGGGCTCCTCGACGTTCCCGAGGTCGCCGACCTGCACGCGTGGCTGCGGATCCTGCGAGCTCCCGAGGACTCGGCGGCGCTGGTCAGGATCCTCTTCGGCGGACGTTACCGGCTCGGCTTCGGCGATCTCGCGCCGCTCCATGGATGGATCGCCGCGCAAGGACGCTCCCCCACCGACGTCGATGCCGCACCGGGCTGGCCCCTGCTGGAGGCCATCGACCGTCTCGACGACGTGACCGGCCTCGACGACGACGCCACCGCCCGTCTCCGCGCCTTCCGCGACGAGTACCGCGACCTGCTGGCCGCCGCCCAGAGCCTCACGCTCGTCGAGCTGTCCCGCCGTGTGCTCGACACGATGGACGCCTGGAAGGAGGTCGCCGCGATGCCTCCAGGCAAGGCGCTGTCGACCCGCCTCGACCTGTACCGCTTCCTCGATCTGGCCGAGAGCTGGTCCCCGCTCGAGGGACGGCCGTCCCTCGACGGGTTCCTGGCGTACCTCGAGGTACTGGCCGACGGCGCCGACGCCGCCGAGCTCGACACGGCCACCGTCTCGAACGAGGACGCCGTGTCCCTCTCCACCGTCCACCGGGCCAAGGGGCTCGAATGGGACGTGGTCGTGTTGCCATCGCTCGCCAAGGACACGTTCCCGTCGCGAGCCACCGTCTACGACGATCCGTACGCCCGGGCTCGCTTCGTGCCCTACGAGCTCCGGCTCGACGCCGAGCACCTTCCGGACCTCGCTTCGGCCACCGGCACATCGGACCGTTCGCGACTGCTGCGCGAGCACCATCTCTCCCAAGAGTGGCGCACCGCGTACGTTGCCACCACCCGAGCCCGCCGTGTCCTGGTCGCCACCGGCGCATGGTGGGAACCGGGCCGCCGCCGCCCCAACACGCCCTCGGCCCTGTTCGACATCATCGCCGGCCACCCGGCGGCCGACGCGCTGGTCGAGACCCCCGACCCCGGAGCCGCCCCCGACTTCGACGCCGTCGAC
>JALVQZ010000260.1 GCA_027036355.1 Acidimicrobiia bacterium
GATGCGCCATGATGGAGACGACACACGGAGGACACGTCGATGACCGAAGCCCACGAGTTCGGGTTCGCCACCCGGGCGATCCACGCCGGGCAGCGTCCCGACCCCGAGACCGGGGCCAGGGCCCAGCCCATCTACGCCACGACGTCGTTCGTGTTCGACGATGCCCAGCACGCGGCGGATCTCTTCGCCCTGCAGACCTACGGGAACATCTACACCCGCATCGGGAACCCGACGACGGCCGCCTTCGAGGAACGGATGGCCTCCCTCGAGGGCGGCTTGGGCGCGGTGGCGACCGCCTCCGGTCAGGCCGCCCAGCTCATCGCGGTCCTCTCGTTGTGCGAGGCAGGCGACGAGATCGTGGCATCACGATCGCTCTACGGAGGCACCTACACGCAGTTCGACGTCACCTTGCGGAAGATGGGGATCTCGACCACGTTCGTCGATCTCGACGACGAGGCTCAGCTCGTCACCGCCATCGGCGAGCGAACCAAGCTCGTCTACGGCGAGACGATCGGCAACCCCCGGGCCGACGTGCTCGACATCGCCGCGGTCGCCGACGTCGCCCACGCCCACGGCCTTCCCCTCGTCGTCGACAACACGTTCGCCACCCCGGCCCTCTGCCGGCCCATCGACCACGGCGCCGACATCGTCGTCCATTCGGCGACGAAGTTCATCGGCGGCCACGGGGTCGCCATCGGCGGCGTCATCGTCGAATCGGGAACCTTCCCATGGGACAACGACCGGTTCCCGCAGATCACCGAACCGTCCCCCGCCTACCACGGGCTCCGGTTCTGGGAGAACTTCCGCGAGTACGCGTATCTGACCAAGGCCCGCGTCGAGCTCCTCAGGGACACCGGGGCGTCGCTGTCGCCGTTCAACTCGTTCCTGTTCCTCCTCGGGCTCGAAACGCTGCCCCTTCGCATGGATCGCCACGTCGCCAACGCCGAGGCGGTCGCCCGCTTCCTGCAGGGACACCCGGCGGTGTCGTGGGTCTCGTACCCGATCTTCGACGACAACCCGTGGACGCCCCTCGCCCGCCGGTACACGCCGAAGGGACCGGGGGCGGTCTTCACCTTCGGCCTCCGTGGCGGCTACGACGCCGGCGTCGCGTTCATCGAGGGGGTCGAACTGGCGTCCCATCTCGCCAACATCGGGGACGCCAAGACGCTGGTCATCCATCCGGCCTCGACGACGCACCAGCAGGTCCCGGTCCGCGAACGCGAAGCGGCCGGCGTCGGTGACGACATGATCCGGATCTCGGTCGGGTTGGAGGACGTCGACGACATCGTCTGGGACCTGGGCAACGCCCTGGAGGCGACGCCATGACCTCCGTTCCCGAAGCCTCCCCCCGAGACCGCCTGCGCATCCTGCGAGAAGCGAGGTCCGTCGCCCTGGTGGGGGTCTCCGCCAACGAGCTGCGCTCGTCGAACTTCGTCGCCACCTACCTCGTCCGAACCGATCTGCGGGTCTACCCGGTCAATCCCAGATACGAGGAGGTTCTCGGTCTCCGTTGCTACCCGACACTCGCCGACGTCCCCGAGGTGCCGGACATCGTCGACGTCTTCCGCCGGCCCGAGGAGCTCCCCGGCGTCGTGGACGAGGCCATCGCGATCGGCGCCAAGGTCGTGTGGTTCCAGCTCGGGCTCCGCAACGACGAGGCGGCTCGCCGAGCCCTCGACGCGGGGCTCGAAGTGGTCCAGGACCGCTGCCTCAAGATCGAACATGCCCGCTTCGCCGGCGGGCTCCACCTCGCCGGCTTCGACACCGGCGTGATCTCGAGCCGGCGTCGTCGCGAGATCGGACGCTGACCCGGCCGGTCGGGCTCCTAGGATGCCTCCGATGACCGAGCCCGACCTCATCCCGACCCGACCACGACGCCCCTGGTGGAAACTCGCCATCCAGTACGGGCTGACGATCCTGGTCGTGGTCGTCGTCTTCGGGTTCGTCATCCCCGGGCTCGCCGACTACGAGAAGGTGCTCGAGGTCATCGGCAACATCAACGCCCTCGAGTGGCTCATCCTGGGACTGCTTTCCGCCTTCTTCCTCGTCGGGTACGCGCTCGTCCTCGTCTCGGTGATGCCCACCCTGCGGTTCCGGGAAGCCTTCGTCGTGCAGACCACCGCCACGGCCATCAACAACTCGATCCCCGCCGGCGGCGCCTTCTCGCTCCCGATCCAGTTCGCCATGTACCTGTCGTGGGGGTTCGCACCCGAAGCCGTCACGGCCGGGTTCATCGCCGCAGGCATCTTCGACCAGATGGCCCGCCTCGCCCTGCCGGTGTTCGCCGTGACCGGGATCGCCTTGGTCGGAGCCGCCGCCGGGTGGATGTGGATCGCGGCGATCGTCGGGATCGGCATCGTCGTCGCCCTCAGCGTCGTCATCGCACTGCTGTTCCGTTCCGAGGACTTCGCCCGCAGGATCGCTCGAACGCTCGGGCGACCGGTCAACGCCGTCCTGACCAAGCTCCACCGCGATCCCCTCGACGTGGAAGGCACCGTGCTGCGCTTCCGCTCCAACGCCATCGGGATCGTGACCCGGCGTTGGAGGAAGGTGATCGCCGCCACCTTGGCCAACAACCTGGCGATGGTGGGCCTGTTCCTGGCGGCCGTGCGGGCCGTCGGCATCGGCGAGAGCGAGATCCCGTGGCCCTGGATCATCCTGGCGTTCTCGCTCGGTCGGCTCCTGGTCATGATCCCCATCTCCCCAGGCGGGCTCGGTCTCGTCGACCTCGGCTACATCGGGCTGCTCACGTTGGGATGGCAGACGACGAACCCGGGAGCGACACCCGACGCCGACCTCATCGCCGCCGGGGTCCTGCTCTTCCGGGCCCTCAGCTACCTGCCGCCCATCCCCGTCGGCCTCGCCTCGTGGGTGTTCTGGCGATCCAACCGGAGCTGGCGCCAGGACTGGCGGACCGCGGACCGGGGCCAAGTCGGATCCACTCCGGCCTGACCGGCGCGCCCGGCCGGCCGACGATCAGAACAGGCCCCCGAACACGGCCCCGAGGACGAACGTCGCCACCACCCAGCCGAGCCACCCGAGCGCCAACGTCCCGATCGCCGGGCCGGTGC
>JALVQZ010000261.1 GCA_027036355.1 Acidimicrobiia bacterium
CACGGTGGCCGCCTCGTCGAACTCGATGATCCGCTCGATGCCTTCACCGCCGGGGTGCAGGCCTCGACCGCCGCTGCCCCGACGGAGACGGTAGGTCAGGATCCGGAACGGGTAGTGGGATTCGAGGGCTTCGATCGGGGTGTTCTTCGTGTTCGTCATCCCGGTGTGGATCCCCGACCGTCCGGGGGCGTGGGGACGCCCTCCTTGCCCGCCGGCGATCGTTTCGTAGTAGGCGAAGCGGTCGTTGCCGATCAGGACGTTGTTCATCGTCCCTTGTCCGGCGGCGGGAACCCGATCGGGAGCCGCCTGAGCCAGGGCGCCGAGAAGCACGTCGGCGATCCGCTGGCTCGTCTCGACGTTCCCGGCGGCGACGGCCGCGGGGAACGAAGCGTTGACGATGGTGGCTTCGGGGACCTTCAGCTCGAGGGGCCGGTAGCAGCCGCCGTTGGCCGGGATGGAAGGGTCGGTGGCCACCCGGACGGCGTAGTACAGGCACGACCGCGTCACCGCCTCGACCGCGTTGATGTTCCCCTCGACCTGCGGAGCCGACCCGGCGAAGTCCGCTCGCAACGTCGATCCTTCGATCGTCACGGAGACCCGGATGGGCAGCAAGGCGTCCTTCCATTCCATGACGTCGTCGAAGACGTAGGTGCCGTCGGTGAGCGCTTCGAGGGCGGCCCGCATCCGGCGCTCGCCGTACGTCAGCAAGGCAGCGGTCGTCGTCGTCCAGCGGTCATGGTCGTCGCCGATCTCGTCGAGGACCCTCCTCGCCGCCGTCTCGTTGGCTCCGAGCTGGGCCGACAGGTCACCCAAGCGTTCGTCGGGGGTTCGGGTGGCGTCGAGGAACGGATCGAGGAACGATCCGAGCCATCGACCGTTCCTGACCGCGAGCGTGGGAGGAACCCGATGACCCTCCTGGTCGACGGTCACGGCGTGGGCGGGCATCGACCCCGGCGCTTCGCCCCCGACGTCGGCATGGTGCGCGCGGTTCGCCACCCAGGCGACGAGCCGACCCGAGGCGAAGACCGGCCGGACGAGCGTCAGGTCGTTCAGGTGCGTCCCGCCCGCGTACGGGTCGTTGACCGCGTACTGTGCGTCGGGCTCGACGTCGGCGCCGAAACGGTCGAGGACGGCGAGAACCGAAGCCGGCATCGAGCCCAGATGGACGGGGATGTGTTCGGCCTGGGCGAGCATCTCGCCGGAGGGAACGAACAGCGCGGCCGAACAGTCCGCTCGTTCCTTGATGTTGGGCGAGTAGGCGGTGCGGCGGAGCACGACCCCCATATCGTCGGCGATCGCCGCGAGACGGTTGCGGGCGACCTCGAGCGCGACCGGGTCGATCGTCACCATCGGATCTCCATCGCCCCGAGCTGACCGATCCGGGCCGTCTCACCGGCGGCGATCCACGTCGTGGCGTCGGGTTCCTCGACGACGGCGGGTCCGGTCACGACGGCGTCGGGGCCGAGGGCCGGCCGCCACCATACCGCCGCGTCGACGGTGCCGGCGGCGGTGACCACCGGACGGCTCCCGCGGGACGGCTCGCCGGAGGGACGGTGCCTGGGCAGCGACGACGCGTCGATGGCGGGGACCCCGACCGCTTCGGCCCGGACGGTGACCGCTTCGATGGGATCGTCGGGACGCGAGAACCCGTTCCGCCGGCGATGGGCACGGTGGAACCGAGCGCCGAGAGCCGCCCAACCTTCCCCGGCGCGGTAGGGAACCGTGACCTCGTGGGACTGTCCCCGATAGCGGACGTCCACGACGGTGGTGACCCGGTGGGGCTCGTCGCCCATGGCTCGGAGGCGTTGCGCGGCTGCACGGCCGAGTTCGGCGGTGACGCGGTCGAGCGTCGCGACGTCGGCTTCGCCCGCCAGGATCGTGCGAGCGACGTCGGTTCGGGGCGGGCTCAGCAGGAGACCGAGGGCCGAGAGGACCCCGGCGAAGGGGGGGACGATCACCGCCCGCATCCCGAGGGTGCGAGCCAGTGCGGTCGCGTGGAGCGCTCCGGCGCCGCCGAAGGCGAGGAGGGCCGCATCGCGAGGGTCGGCGCCACGGTCGATCGACACGGCCCGGATCGCGGCGGCCATGTGCTCTTCGACGATGGCGACGATCCCGAGGGCCGTATGAAGCGGGTCGAGGCCGAGCTGGTCGCCGAGGCCGGCGACGGCTGCGGTGGCGAGCTCGCTGCGGATGGCGAGTTCCCCGCCGAGTCGGGCGTCGGGCGAGATCCTTCCGAGCACGACGTTGGCGTCGGTCACCGTGGGGCGGGTTCCGCCCCGTGCGTAGGCGGCGGGCCCAGGAACCGAGCCGGCCGACGATGGCCCGACGCGGAGGGAGCCGCCGGCGTCGACCCAGGCGATGGAGCCTCCGCCTGCGCCGACGGTGTGGATCGCGGTCGAGGGCATCCGGCACGGATGGCCTGCCACGGAGCGCTCGTACGTCACTTCGGGTCGCCCGTCGACGATGCGACACACGTCGGTCGAGGTGCCGCCCATGTCGAACGAGACGACGGTGTCGAGACCGAGGACGGCACCGAACGTCGCGGCGGCCACGGCGCCCCCGGCGGGTCCCGACAGGAGGATCGATGCGGGCAAAGCGGCTGCTTCGCTCGCCGTGGCGAGGCCTCCGGAGGACCGCATCACGGTGAGGTGCTCGACATGGGAGTCGAGCCGTCGAGAGATCCGTTCGAGGTACCGAGCCGTCACCGGGGTCAGGTAGGCGTTGAGCACGGTGGTGGAGGTCCGCTCGTACTCACGGAACTCGGGGGAGACGTCACTGGAGATGGAGACCGGTACGCCGGGGTGGGTCGACCCGATCCGGTTGCGGACGTCTCGTTCTGGAGCGGGGTCCTCGTAGGAGCGGAGCAGGCTGACGGCGACGGCTTCGATGTCGGGCGGGAGCTCGGGGAACGATCCGTCGGTGTGCCGGCCGAACCGATCCTCCCTGGCGATGAGCGGCTCGGGCCGGTCGACGGTCGGGTCATAGAGACTGGGGCGGTCCTGGCGCCCGCACCGCCCTGATC